>DATKRH010000010.1:0-38041 GCA_035532295.1 Streptosporangiaceae bacterium | reverse complement strand
GCGATCAGGGCCAGCAGCTCGTCTTCCGTCAGCTCGTGCTCTGCACTGCGGGCTGATCGCACTGCGCGGACGACTTCCCAGACGTCGGGTCCGCCGGTGAGGCCTGCACGTCGGCCCGTGGGTCCGGGCCGGAAGGAGATGCCGGGATGCTCGCTTGTCCGGAGGGCTTCGTCCACGAGCCGGTTCGCGGCTGATGACAGGGACATGCCCGGGTTCGCTGCGACAAACGAGGCCAGTCGTTCGGCCACCGCGCCATCGAACCGGACAGGTGTCGCTGAGCGCTTGCTCATGACTACAGTGTAGTTGGTTGAAGTTACTCTTGCAATCAGCCTGGGCTGCCGCGGCCCCCGCGCAGACAGGACGTCCTGGGCGGCGCTATATCGCCATACAGCCTGGTGGCGTCGGCGGGCTGGGTTCTAGTGCTGGTCGCACTGGCCGGAGACGGGTACCGGTCATCAGAGTCCGAGATAGAGCCGGATCGCATCTTCGAGGGTTGCCATCTCGCCGGGGCTTAGCAAGCCGCGGCGTTCGTGCAGCCTTGGTTTATCGACGGTATGCAGGTCGGTGGCGTTGACATAGCTGACGTCATAGCCGGTTAGGCCGGAGTTGCTGTCTACGGGTACGTGGGTGCTGCGTGGTCCTTCATTACCCGTGATCAGGGCCACAGTGACCGCACTCAGGCGCGGGCTGAGGGCGTTGATGGTAAGCACGACGACCCGATGGTCGCCGATACGGGGCAGGTGGGCTTCCCAGACTTCGCCCTTTAACGGGTCCACGGCTAGTCTGCGTCGGTAGGTATCACGCCGTCTGGCAGCGGCGCTGGCTGTCCGCCGTAGAACTTCTCGTACTCTGCCGCCGCAGTCAGTTCGCGGGCGCGCCTGTGGAGCAGGAGCAGGCCCTCCCGGACCAGCGCCGAGATGCCTTCCAGCCCGAGGGCAGGCGCATCATGTTCGAGCAGTTCGGCGGCAAAGCCGGCGTCGACGCGAGCCTGCATGACCACAGTCCCAGCGGTAAGAGAGCCTCGTGGCCGACCCGACTTGGACGGCGAGCGGCGAGCACCGCCGGGGCGCTTGGCTGTGACCGCCGCGACCGGGGACCTAGACCGGCTTGCGCCCTTCTGGCGTACCTTCCCTTCCGGATTCATGTATTGAGTTTGTCATACACTCCCTGTTTTCGGAACATGGAGCCAGTAGTGCCAGAACGCCCCCGGCCCTGACCTCGGCGGCGATAAGCAGTCGACCGCCCGGCCGCCGATGGGGTAGGTGTAGCGGCATGACTGTGCGCTATCCGATGCGGCCCATCACCTCCGATGAGTTCGATGCTTTCAGCGAGGTCCCCGCCCAGGCGTTCCATAACACCGACTGGTCGGCCGCGGCCAGCGAGCAGGAGCGCCTGGTCTTCGAGTTCGACCGGAGCATCGCCGCGTTCGACGGCGATGCGATAGTCGGGACGGCGGGCGCGTACTCTTTCCAGCTCACCGTGCCCGGCGGCGTCGCGGACGCGGCGGGTATCAGTTTCGTCAGCGTCCTGCCCAGCCACCGGCGGCGCGGCATCCTCTCGGCGATGATGCGCCACCAGCTCGCCGACGTCGTGAGCCGGGGCGAGGCCATCGCGGCACTGTTCGCGTCCGAGTCGGGCATCTACGGACGGTACGGCTACGGCTGCGCGTCCGGGCAGCTGCGCCTGACGATCCGCCGGGGCGAGGGTGCGCTGAGTCCGGCCGCCGCCGGACTCACGGGCCCGGACCGGCGCTCAGTGCGGCTGTGCATCGCCACGCCCGGCGACCTGCGCACCGAACTGGCCAGGGTCTACGACGCGGCGGCCTCGCGCCGGCCCGGCATGATGGCCAGGGATGAACGCTGGTGGCAGAGCGTGCTCGCCGATCCGGAATCCGGCCGGCGGGGAATAACCCCGCTGAAGTGCCTGCTGGCAGCCGATGACTCGGGTCCGCGCGGCTATGCCCTGTACCAGACCAAGCCTGACTGGGGCGCCGACGGCCTGCCCGGTGGCGGCCTGTCGGTCCGCGAGCTGTTCGCTGCCGATGCCACGGCCACGGCGGCGCTGTGGTCCGACTTGCTGACCAGGGACCTGATCGGCGAGGTGGTGGCCAGGCAGCGGCCGGTCGACGACCCGTTGCTGGACATGCTCGCCGACCGGCGCCGGGCGCGCGCTTACCTGACTGACGGGCTCTGGATCCGGCTCACCGACGTCCCGGCCGCACTCTGCCAGCGGCGCTACTCCTGCGCGGCTGACGTGGTGATCGAGGTGACCGACGACCTGCTGCCTGCCAACGCGGGCCGCTGGCGCCTGCAGTGTCCCGGGCCCGCCGACGGCGGGACGGCCAGTTGCGAGCGCACCGCCGCGGCGGCCGACCTGGCGCTGCCCGTCGCGGCTCTCGGGGCTGGCTACCTGGGCGGTACCAGGCTGGGTGCCCTCGCCGCCGCCGGCCTGATCATCGAGCGGAAGGACGGCGCGCTGGCCAGGCTCTCGGCCGCCATGTACTCCGACCCAGCGCCCTGGTGCCCGCTGGTGTTCTGAGGAGATGGCGCCGGCGATCATGGCCATGGTTGGGTCGCGGGCGGCCGGAGATCGGGGTGGCAGGGCGGCATGGCCAGCCGGGTAAGCCAGAAGGTCGCTGTCAGCGTGGTGTACGTGGCGGCCATGTTCATGACGATCATGGACGCGACGATTGTCAACGTCGCGCTGCCGACGATCGGCCGTAGTTTCGGCGTCCCGTCGACGTCGGTGGCCAGCGTCTCGATCTACTTCCTGGTCAGCCTGGCCGTGTTCATCTCCGCGTCGGGCTGGCTCGGCGACCGGTTCGGCGGCAAGCGGGTACTGCTGGCCGCGATCGTGGTCTTCACGGCCGCGTCGGCGCTCTGCGGCATGGCCGGGTCGCTGGCCGAGCTGGATATCTTCCGCGTGCTGCAGGGCGTCGGCGGCGGGATGATGGCGCCGGTCGGGCTGGCGATGCTCTTCCGCGCTTTCCCCCCGGCCGAGCGAGTCCGCGCGTCGAGCATCCTCACCGTGCCGACCACGCTGGCTCCCGCGCTGGGCCCGATCGTCGGGGGGCTGCTGGTGACAGAACTGTCCTGGCGGTGGGTCTTTTACGTGAACGTGCCGCTCGGGATGCTCGCCCTCGCCTTCGGCGTGCTCTTCCTCGAGGGCGGGAACGCGCTGGCGCCAGGCCCGTTCGACGCGATCGGCTTCCTGCTGGCCGGCGCCGGCCTGGGCCTGCTCATGTACGGCGTGTCGGAGGGGCCGATCCGGCACTGGAGCTCGGGCGTGGTGCAGGCCACCATCGCGGCCGGGACGATCCTGCTGGCCGTGCTGGTGCTCGCCGAGCTGCGCAAGCGGCAGCCACTGATCGATCTGCGGCTGCTGGGTAACCGCCTGTTCCGGTCCGCCAACGCCGTGATGCTCCTGGCCTCCGCGGCGTTCATCGGGACGCTGTATGTGGTCTCGCTGTTCTACCAGGACGGCCGGGGCCTGTCCGCGCTCGGCTCGGGCCTGAGCACGTTCCCGGAGGCGATCGGGGTCATGGCGGGCGCACAGCTCGCCAGCCGGGTGCTCTACCCGGTTCTCGGGCCGCGCTGGAACATCGCGGTCGGGCTGCTGGGAGTGACCGCCTCGATCGGGCTGATGAGCCTGGTCGGCGCGCAGACGAGCCTGTGGTGGATGCGGCTGCTCCTGTTTTGCCTGGGCGTGGCGATGGGCCAGGTCTTCGTTCCCGCGCAGGCAGCCGCGTTCGCCACCATCTCGCCCGAGGCGACCGGGCGCGCCTCGACGATCTTCAACGTCTTCCGCCAGCTCGGCAGCGCGGTCGGCGTCGCCGTGTTCACTACCGCCATCGTCGCTGTGGGCGCCACGAAGGTCATGGGCGGCCGGGTCGCGCCCGACCTCGCTGCCTACCATGTGGCGTTCCTGGTGGCCGCCGGCCTGGCCGCGGTCGGTGCGCTGATCGCGCTGACCATCCACGACGCGGACGCCGCCGCCACCAGGGTCCGCCGAGGCGAGCGCTCCGCCGGCTCCGCCCGGTTAGCGAATCAAGCCTCTGGAGCGCCCCGACCTGGGAAGCGGCGCCGTCCCGGTACGGCCGGCCACTAGCGCCGGCGGCCCGGGCCGACTCATGATCGAAACAATTATCCGCCAAACTTGCTTTTGGGCGTGTCAGGCCAGACTTGAGGGGTGTACGGCAAGTGACCGAATCCAGTGGCGCGGTGGCCACGGCGCTGATCGAGGCCGACGTACGTGAAGGTATATACGGGGACAAAGTTGCGGCCGTCGAGCCCGGCGGAGCTGAGTTCATCCCGCTGAGCGAACGCCACGGCAAGCCCCTGCAGCAGTTCTGGACGTGGGTGTCGCCGAACATGGAGTTCGCGACCATCTTCGTCGGCGTCATCGGCGTCTGGTTCTTCGGCCAGTCGTTCTGGATGGCCACGCTCGCGATCGTGCTCGGCACCGCGCTCGGCTCGGTGTCGATGGGCGCGCTCGCCGCCCGCGGGCCGCTGTTCGGCGTCCCGCAGATGGTGCTGTCGAGGATCGGCTTCGGCTACCTCGGCAACGTCCTGCCCGCCGGCGTCAACGCCCTCGTCGCCGGCATCGGCTGGTTCGCGGTCAACAGCGTCAGCGGCGCGTTCGCGCTGAACGCGCTGCTCGGCTGGAACTCGAAGATCTGCCTCGTGATCATCGTGGTGGTGCAGCTAGCGGTCGCGTTCTTCGGCTACAACCTGGTCCACGCGTTCGAGCGCTGGGCCTTCCCGTTCCTGGTGGTCGTCTTCGCCATCGCCTCGGTCGTGATCGTGTCCAAGTCGCACCCGGGCGCGCACATCGCCGGCGTTCCGGGCGGATTCCTGATCACCTTCGGGGCGGCGTTCGGCTACGCGGCCGGCTGGAACCCGTACGCCAGCGACTACACCCGCTACCTGCCGAAGAAGACGAACCGGCGGGCCACTGGCCTGTGGGCCGGCCTCGGCGTGTTCCTCTCGTGCATCCTGCTGGAGGTCGTCGGCGCGGCCGCGGCCACGATCACGAGCGTCGACAAGTTCGGCGCCAACCCGACGGCCGGCTTCACCAGCCACCTGCCGGCCTGGATCGCGGATATCACCCTGCTCGCGATCGCGCTCGGCGCCGTCTGCGCCAACGCGCTCAACGTGTACTCCGGCTCGATGTCGTTCCTCGCGCTCGGCATCAAGCTGCCGCTGTCCCTGCGCCGGGCGATCGTCGCGATCGTGTTCGGCATCGCCGGCTTCTTCGTGGCGCTGTCCGGGCTTTCCGACGCCGGCACGAAGTACAACAACTTCCTGCTGGTCATCGCGTACTGGATCGGGCCGTGGCTCGGCGTGTTCTTCGCCGACCAGTTCCTGCGGCGCGGCAAGCGGGTCGATGGCTTCCTGTTCGACCGCAAGCACAACCCGTGGGCCGGCTTCGCCGCCATGGCCATCGCGATCGCGGTCTCGATTTACTTCTTCGCTAACCAGAGCGACTACGTCGGTCTCGTGCCCAAGCACTTCCCGAGCTTCGGCGATATCGCGTTCGAGGTCGGCTTCGTGCTGGCCGCGCTGCTCTACGCGCTCTTCTTCACGCTCCAGGGCGAGAGCAAGCTCCAGGAGGCGCTGGTGATCCCGGGCGAGGAGCCGGCCGTGGAGGCCGGCACCTCGCTGTGAGCCAGGGCGCCCGCCCGCCCGGCCGCGGGCGGGCGCCCTCGGTCAGGCTCGCAGGAAGGTGACCTGCTCCTCGACGCCGTCCCAGACGACCGTGTGCTGCGCTGGCGTGGCCCGCGCGACTACCTTCCCGTCACGCAGGACGAGCGTGCGCGGCGCCACCAGCCGCAGCGCGTCGGCCTCGGACGGCGCGTCGAAGACGACGAGGTCCGCCGGCCCGCCCGGCCGCAGCCCGTAGTCGGGCACGCCGAGAGCCGCCGCGGGATTCGTCGTGATCATCTCGATGAGCCGCCGCAGCTCGCCGTCGCCGGACATCTGGCCGAGGTGCACCAGCACGAACGCGGCCTGCAGCGGATCGCCGTATCCGAGCGGATACCAGGGGTCCATCACGGAGTCGTGCCCGATGCAGACGTTGACCCCGGCCTCCTGCAACTGCTTCACGCGAGTGTGGCCGCGCCGGATGGGCCCGGTGTCGAAGCGCCCCTGCAGGACGGAGTTATCCAGCGGGTTGGTGACCATGTGCAGCCCGGCCCGGGCGATGTTACTGATCAGCCGGTGGGCGTAGGCGTTGTTATAGGAGTGCATCGCCGTGGTGTGGCTGGCGGTGACCCGGCCGGACATGCCCCGGCGGATCGTCTGCGCCGCCATCACCTCGACGAAGCGGGAGTGCTCGTCGTCGGTCTCGTCGCAGTGGATGTCGACGCGCAAGCCGTGCTCGTCGGCGAGGGCCATCGCGAACTTCACCGACTCCACGCCGTCCTCGCGGGTCAGCTCGTAGTGCGGGATCCCGCCGACGACATCCGCGCCCAGCTCGACGGCCTTGCGCATCAGCTCCCGGCCGCCCTCGAAGCCGAGGATGCCCTGCTGCGGGAACGCGACGAGCTGCAGGTCGATCAGGCCGCGGACCTCCTCGCGCAGGTCGACGAGCGCCCGCAGCGCCCGCAGCTGCGGATCACAGACATCCACGTGGCTGCGGACATGCTGGACCCCGCTGGCGAGCTGCCAGCGCAGGATCTGCCGGACGCGCGACTGCACGTCCTCGTAGGTCAGGTCGGCCACCCGCTGCGCCCACACCGCGATGCCCTCGAACAGCGAGCCGGACACGTTCGGTCGCGGCTGGCCGACGGTGAGGACCGCGTCGAGGTGGATATGCGGCTCGACCAGGGGCGGAGTGACCAGCCGCCCGGCCAGGTCGATGGTGTGAGTCGCGGTCGTATCGTCACCGACGGCGACGATCCTGCCGTCCTTAACGCCGAGGTCGGTGAGCGTGTCCTGGCCCGCGAGGCGGGCATCGCGCAGGATCAGATCGATCATGGGGCCCATCATGCCCTGACCTTCGTCAGACGGCATCGATGGCGGTTCAGCGGAGTCCGCGGACCGCGGATGCCGCCGCGAAGACCTCTGGCGGCGGGGCCACAGAGGGCCGCGCCCGGGCATCGGTGATCGGCCTGGCACCCGCGGCGAACCGGTCGAGCTCGCCGCCGTGGATCAGCCGCCCGGGGAACGGGTTGCCTGCTACGAGCTGGGCCAGGCCGGCCACCGGCAGGCTGTGCCGCGCCGCGGCCTGTACCAGGTTGCCGAACCTGCGGCCGCGCAGGACCGCCGGGTCGGCGATCAGGCAGGCGTGCGGGAAGACAGCACTGACCGTCGCGACCCGGGCGCGGGCGTGCGCCAGCGGGGGGCCATCGCCGATGTTGGCGGCGTAGATGCCGGACGGGCTGAGCGCACGGGCTGCCGCGGCGGTGAACTCCGCGGAGGTCAGATGCGCCGGGGTGCGTGCCCCGGCGAACAGGTCCGCGACCACTACGTCGAAAGATCCGGGCGGCACCTGCTCCAGGACGGCGCGGGCATCGCCGACTCGAAGGCGCACCCGGCCCGCCTGGCCTGGCTGGGCAGCCCCGCCTCCGGTCGCCCGGCGGCCGGGCTGGGCGAGGGGCAGCCGACGCCGGACGAATTCCGCCAGCGCGGCGTCCGACTCCACCGCCAGCTGGGCCGACCCCGGCCGGGTCGCCGCCACATAGCGCGCCAGGGTCAGGCCGCCTGCCCCGAGGTGCAGCACGCGCAGCGGCTCACGGGCCGGCGCCGCCAGGTCGACGAGGTGCCCGAGCAGCCGCATGTACTCGAACTCCAGGTATTGCGGATCATCAAGGTCGACGTGCGACTGCGGGACGCCGTCCACCAGCAGTGTCCAGGCCGCGGGCCGGTCGGGGTCGCCAGCCAGCTCGGCGGTGCCCGAGTCGACCTCCTGCCGGATGACCGGCCTGCTGCTGCCATGCTGCCGGTGTGCCATACCGACCAGTATCGTGCCTACCCGAGGCTGGCTAGCGGCCTCGATCCGCTCCTGCCCCATTGCGCACTCCCGAGAGGACTTGCCGTGCCCGCACCGGAGGGTGAGCCCCTGTCAGTCCTGGACGCGCTGCATTCGACCCCGGCGCGCCGTTATCTGTCCACCGAGCCGATCCCCGAGGATGTCATCTGGGCCATCCTCGATGCGGCCGTGCGCGGCCCGTCCGGCGGTAACCAGCAGGGGTGGGGCTGGGTCGTCGTCACCGATCCGGCGATCAAGGGGCAGGTGGCCGGGTGGTACCGGGAGGGCTGGGCGGCGGCCTACGGGCGGCGGCGGGAGGAGATCCTGGCTGCGCCACCCACACCCGACGGGCTGAGCCGGCGCTCGTTCCTGGCGGCCGAGCATCTGGCCGAGCACATCGAGGAAGCGCCGGTGTGGATCTTCCCGGTACTGCGCAACGCCGCGGGCGTGCGCAGCCCCCGGCTCGGCGCCTCGATCTACGGGGCCGTGCAGCAGCTCATCCTCGCGGCCCGGGCCTTCGGCATCGGGACGACCCTGACGACGCTGTACTCCGGGCACGAGGACGAGGTGCGGGAACTGCTGGGACTGCCCGAGGACGCGCTGACCATGGGACTGGTGCCGCTGGGCTATCCGGCCCGGGGCCGCTGGGCACAGCCCAAGCGGCTGCCCGTGGCGGAGGTCGTGCACTGGGACCGCTGGGGAGCCCGCCGCCAGCCCGGATGACCGGCGGGCCGCCGCGCTGCCGCGTCAGGCCCGGAGCGTCAGGCCCGGAGCGTCAGGCCCGGAGCGTCAGGAAGGCCTGAGCGGGCGTTCAGCAAACCTGCAGGTCAGCTTCTTACGCTCGGTGCGGGGAGGACGGGCTGAACAGGAAGGGGCGGAACCGTGGCTGAGAAGGTGACCATCTGGTACCGGGGCGCGAGTTACGCGCTCGGGCGAGGGCAGGGCTTCTACGGGATCTGGCCCGCCGGGGCACCTCAGGCTCAGGCGCAGCCGTTCGAGCGGTGGCCCGAGACCCCCGAGGGCTGGTATGGCGCATGGGCCCGGTTCACGGGGATCGAGGCACCGGGGACGATCGTCCCAGTCGGCCAGCGCGCAACGCGCGCTACAGCGGGCTTCGGGGTCAACGCGGGCGCGGGCCCTGGGGTCGCAGCGGGCTCCGGCGACGGCACGGGCTCCGGCGACGGCACGTTGCCGGCCGCCGACAGCACGTTGCCGGCCGCCATCACGGGCAAACGGACCGTCGTCGCGGCGGCTCTGCTCGGCGTCGGGGTCGTCGGCGGGATCGCGGGGCTCTTCCCCGGATATCTTGCCGGAGCTAGCCTCGCCCAGCAGTCGGCCAACCTCGTGCCCCACGTGATCTACCTCGCAGCCTGGACCGCGAGCGCCGTGCTCATCCTGCTCGGCGGTGCCCGGCTGCGGCTCGGAGCGCTCCTCGGGGCCGGGACGAGCATCATCACCTTCGGCCTGTTCTTCGCCGACCTTGGCACGGCCATCGCCGGAGGCGCGCACCTCATCGGCGTCGGCCTGGTGCTCGGGCTCATGGGCTGGCTCGCTTGCGCGGCCGGCTCCGCGGTGGCCTTGCAGCTCTGGCCGGGCCAGGTCCGGTCGGGCCAGCTCTGGCCGGGCCGGGTCAAGTCGGGTGGGGCGCCGGCCCGGCTGGGCGGCCGCACGAAGGGCTCGGTCCTGACGCTGGTACTCGCCGCGGCCGCCGGGCTCGGCGCGGCGATCGCGTTCGCCCCGTCGTGGGACAGCTACACCCTCCGGACGGCGGCCGGGGCGTCGCAGACCGTGACGGCGGGTAACGCCTTCGCCAACCCGGCGCCGATGATCGCCGGGGACGTCATGGTGATGGTCGCGCTCGTCGCGGTGGCCGTCGTGGCCGCTCTCTGGCGCCCGGCTCGCCAGGGGGCGGCACTGCTGGCCGGGGCCACCATCCCGATGGCGGCGCAGGCGATCTCGGCGCTAGTCCAGCTCGCGCAGGCCGCCTCACCGACGCAGTTCGGGATCTCGCCTGCCCAGGGGGCGCAGCTGGGGCTCACGATCAGCTCCGGTCTCACGCCGGTGTTCTGGATCTACTGCGCCTTCATCGTCGCGCTGGCCGCGACGTGTGCGCGGATGCTCCGGCCGGCCCGCCCGGTCATGCTGGACGCCACGCCGCCCCGCTGGCCGCAAGCCGACCCGGCGCAGGCCTCCTGGCCGGCCGCGGGCGGATCCGTTTCCGCGCAGCCGCAGGGCCCCGCAGGGTCAGGTCTTGACGACGCGGACGCTTTCCCCGCATAGCAGCATGAGGTCCGCTGGGTCGGAGGTGAACAGAATCCTGGGAGCAGGCGCTGCGAGCGCGGTGGCTGCCACGATGGCGTCGATCGCGTGCTGGTGGCCATGCCGGCCGTGTGCGGCGAGGAGCTTAGACGCGGCGCGCGCGATGTTCTCGGTGACGGGTTCGATCACGAGACGGGAGATCGCCCAGTCGAAGCGCGCCTGGTCCATCCGGGGATGCCGCGCTTCCGCCAGCGTCGCGGCGCTGGTCACGACACGGAGGCGGTCGAAGCGAGCTTGCGCCAGGCGGGCCATGACCGCGCGGTCCCTGAGCACGGTCTTGGACAAGCCCTCGCAGTCCAGGATGAGCGTGCCGCTCACGCGGCGTTCCCGGTGCCAGCATCCTCAGTGCCGTACAACTCCGCTCGTGCCGCGGCTAGTTCCTCAGGAGTGAAATTCCCCTCGGCGCTGGTGTACTCATCGACAAGCTCGGCCAGGTTGTCCTGCTCGATCTGGCGGGTCAGCGCGGCCTCGACATAAGCGGAGAAGCCGCGCTTGCCGACTCGGCTCCGCACGGCCTCCACCGTGCCGCTGTGCAGCGACGTGCTCACGGTCATGGTCGGCCCGGTTCCGGGGATAATCCGCTCCTGGCCAGAGTCACTCCCGCTGGTCGCCCGCTTTGCAGCCACGCGCCGATTCTAACAGAACTTCCAACAGAACATGGAGCAACGAGCGCGGCTAGCGCGAGCGGGTTCGCGCGGGGGAGAACCTACGGTGCGGCGGCCCAGCGAACGGTAAACCGAGCCAATTTATAGCCGAGCGCGTTGACCGTCGGCTGAATGAAGCTGCCTCTGATGGTCTGCGTCGCCTCGGCCTCGGCGGTCCTGATCAGCGGGCGGGTAATCCGCGACTCATGGCTGGCCTTATAGAAGGCGATGCGCTGAGCCTCGGAATAGAGCACCGACTCCGGGAACTGCGGTCGCAGCACCACGCCGCAGCCGAATCCGGGATACGTCCAGCTATGCTGCGTCGCTATCGGCCGTGACGGGATGTTGTCGATCGTGATGTCGTGAACAGTCTGCGGAAGCTGCGGCTGCGGCAGCACCATCGTGACCGCCACGCGGCCGGCCTGGCCCGCCTGCGGCCGGCTGAGGACCTGCAGCCGGTAATGGCCCGAGGCCCGGGTCCACCAGGCCGGTCCCGGATTGAGGTCAACCGTGGCGGAGGCGTGGCCGACGGCATAGAACGTGCTGGCATACCAGCACGGCCAGATGCCGATGCTCTTGGAAACCTTGTGGGTGAACAGGAAGCTGAAGTTCGCCTGGCCGAGGGCTGGCCTGGAGATTCCCTCGATCTTCTGCAGGACCCACGGGCCCAGATCGACGTTGGTGGTGGTGCCCGCGGTGACCGACTGCCATGGCCAGGCGAACCTGATGCTCGGCAGATGGACGTTGATGCCGGCCAGGTGCAGGGCCGCCGACAGCGTCATCAGCACCGCGGCCGCGACCGCCCTGCGAAATATCAGGACCAGCGCAGTCGCGGCGACAGCCCACTTGACCCGGCGCGGGACGCGGCGATGCCGGGGCGCCGGCCCGTCCGGCCCGGGTGTCCCGTCCGGCCCGGGCGTCCCCGGCGTCCCCGGCGTCCCGGGCGGGAGTGCCGGAGCCAGTCTGTCCGCGGCAGCGCTGGCCTGGTCCGCGGCAGTTTCCGGCTGCCCCGGCCTGCCGAACGTGACAGTGCCGAGCAGAAAGAGCAAGAGACGAAGCACGCGGCTCACCTTCTTTCTATGGTTGGCGCCCAGCGGCTAGACGGTGGCCGGGTAATTCAGGCCGAGAACGATAGGGATGGCGCCGAACGGCATGCGGAATCGGCCGCCCGGCTTATCCGGCGTATGCGGTTCATCGATATTTGGCCAGCGCATGCCGACGTGCTGGTCGGTGAGGCCGGCCACGGAGTACGGGAACTCCATGGCGGAGGTGTGGTGCAGCTTCAGCAGGCCGCCCCAGCGGAACGCGGCGAAGGCGCTAGCCAGATCGCGAACGGATAGATTTCCGGCCGCCGCGAGGTCGATCCGGTAGACCTTCCAGGCCAGTTCCGCCAGGTCATCGGCACACTGCGCGAGCGCTTCTGACTTCGTCCGGTAGACAGTGCCGTCGGGATTTACCGTGCAGAGCTTCTCGCCGTGGACGGGTGAGTAGCGTGGCCGGGCTTCGCACTGCATCCAGTCGCAGGCGGCCAGCAGTTCCCAGTGGATGCCGCTGTGGCTGGCCACGTCCCGGTAGAGCGACTCTTCGCCCAGCAGGCGCGCCTTGGCCGTGGTGGTGAAGGCGTTCCAGACGGCCGGCGGAAGACGCGGCCGATACAAGCCCGCTGCGGCGCGGGCAGTCCGCGCAGTGCGAGTGGCGCGCGCCGGGGCGGGTGTGCGGGCCGGGTGTGCTGGGCGGTCTGCTCGCATCGGCGGCCTGGTCGGTGCGGGAGCTGAGCTGCGTGAGGGTGCGGCCGGCGGCGGGCTGGCCGCCGCGGCCGCTGCGGCAGGAGCGGCAGGAGCGGCAGGCGCGGCAGGCGGAAGGCCGGGGATAGCTGCTTCGCTTGCCTGTGCTCCGCCTGCCCGTGCTCCGCCTGCCCGTGCTCCGCCTGCCCGTGGAGCTCTCGCCTGTGGAGCTCTCGCCTGTGGAGCTCTCGCGCGGGGCGCGGCGGCCGGAGCCACATTGCCGTAGCGGTACAAGTCGTACTGCTGCATGAGGCCGATGAGCTTCGCGCCGTAGCCAGGATCTGTCGCGTAGACGCCCGTGAGCGCCGCGGCGAACGCGTTCGGATCCTGCCGGTCAGCCATGGCCCGCCGGTAGTATCCGCTGGTGGCGAGGAGCTTGCCATGATCGTCGATGCTCTCGGCGACATTGTGGTAGACGCGAAACAGGGCGGTGCGCGTCACCCACTGGCCGTTCTCATACTCCCGGGTCGGCTGCGGGTCACTTCCGGCCGGGCCAGACCCCTTGATCCCGAACAGGTTGTGGTCTCTGGTGGCCAGGCCGCTCTGGCCCCATGCGGACTCATCGATGGCCTGGGCAATCGTCACCGACGCGGGGACGCCGTACCGGTGCTGCGCGGCAATCGCTCCCGGCGCGAGCTCGTTGATGAAGGCCTGCTGGGCGGACGGAGGTGACGGTGCGGCCGGAGCCGACGCCGAGGGAGCCGCCGGGGCGGCGGACGGGGCGGGCGCCGCCGCCGGCATCCCCGGGATGGCCGCATCCGCCGAGGCGACCGCTGGCGTACCGGGGATCGGCGGCTGTTCCTGTGCCGCCTGGCCGCGGTCCTGGTGACCGACTGGGGCCTGTCCGCGACTGGCCGGCGGGGTGCTCGCGTGGCCGGACACGTCGCCGTTGTTGACGAATCCGACGACGCCCTGAGCGCCTAGCGGCGCGCTGAACTCATGGGCGTTAACGGTGAAATTGGGCAGGGAGTCGCCGCCGATGGTGTGCAGGACGCCGCCAGAGAATCGCGTGACCACCTCGACGTGGCCGTCGAACAGCACCCAGTCGCCCGGCAGGGGCGCGTAACCGTCACCCAGCGGGTGCCAGCGATGGTGGGCCTGCGCATCCTGGAGGACTGAGGTAATTCCGAGTGAGGCCGGGTTCGGGTCGACGCGGACATCGGCCCACTTCTCCAGCGGCCAGGGGTAGGACGTCCCGCCCGTCACCCAGCTTTGCTGGCCGGTCGCCTGAGCGGCTAGCTCCAGGGTCAGGCTGGCGAAGGCGGCGCACGATTCGCCGTGATCGACGCCATCGACGCTGTCGTGCTGCCAGATGATGGCCTCCATCTCGGCCGGCGTCTTGCCCGCGGCCATCCGGAGGTAGTAGCTGGCCACATTGACGATGGCGGAGCGGAGCGTCGCGTCGTCCGCGGGGGCCGGCTGGGCCGGCTTCTCCTGGGCCAGCAAGTGAATCAGCAGGTTAGCTGGCGACTTCACCTCAGCCGGGGCTTTGGGAACAAAGGAGAGCCCCGTGACCGCTCCGCCGGCGCCGAGGCTCACGATCGCAGTCGCCTGCTGCCACCAGGGCTTTCTAGCCGACCGCATGAGCTCACCTCCTTTTCTGGCCGTGACGGGGACCGCGGGGACCGCGTGGAGCTCTGGGACTGCGTGGACTTCTGGGACTGCGTGGACTTCTGGGACCGCGTGGAGTAGGAGCAGGATGGAATCGGGGCAGCTTCGCGGCCGACCGATCAGGTCACGCTGACGGGCCTGACTTCGGCAGGCGCCTGAGGATGACCTGGACCTGCGGGTCGCCCGGATTACTGGCGTTCTCGAACAGCACGGCGGCGTCCCGGGCGGCTCGCGGCGCGGCGCCGACGACCCACTCCCTGTAGACGTCGGCGACGAGGGCGGCCTGTCCGGCCGCGCTGGTCACGGGACTGGCGCACAGGCTCGGGAAGCTCTGGCGCATCGTGACGGCCGCCGATCCGGTGTACCGCGCGCAGTTCGCGGGGCTGCTTTCGAGCCCGGGCTGGACAACTGGGCTGCCGTCGGTGCCGGTGACGGTCGCCCCGCCGATGATGTTGTTGATGGCCCGCGCCGCCACCTCCAGGCTGTCGACCGGATTGGACGGGCGGTAAGGCTGATGAAGGTTCAGGGACCAGGCGACCTCGCCGCCCTGGGCGGGCGTGATGGGCTCCAGGCCCCGTCGGCCCGTCCTGCGATCGGCGAAGTTCGGGTTACCGGCGCTCGTCATCAGCGCGAACACCCAGAGGATCTGCCGCGTGTCCTTGGCGCACGCGAAGTTGACCTGGCCTGGCTCCGATCTGACGTCGGGATTCTGGCATGCCCGGGCGGCCTGGGCCTGCATTGTGGCCACGCTGGATGGCCACGAGGCCCCGCCGCTGGTCGCGATCAAGGCGACGATCGTGGCCAGCACGGCAGCGCCAGCCGCGCCTATGATCACCAGCTTGCGGCGTGAGAAACCGCGGTAATAGGCGCTGCGCCGGCCGTGGTGGACCAGTCCCTCGGTGCGCGCCTCCGGTGAGTGCGCGTGACTGCAGGCATTTGCATTGTCATAACCGTACGGAGGATTCATTGCCGCATGAATGCCGGACACTCTGTCGGCGTCATCCTCGTCAGCTGTATCCTCCGGGGCGTAGGGGTATGTCGCGTGAAACTCGCTGGGTGTCTCTTCCCGGCTAGGTGAGAACCGCGCCAGTTCACGTTCGAGCGACATGCGGGTGGCGGAGAGCTTACGCTCGAGTTCCGTGGTCTTGTTCTTCAAGTCAGCGAGACGTCGGCTCTTCAGTCGGTCCTGATATTCGAAGTGTGTTCTCACTTTCTCACCTCTGGCGTGCGGCCTTGTGCTCGGCGTATCTACCTTTAAATGACCGGTCTGGACCCAGCCCGCGGCGGGCTGGCTACCGGTAGCCTGGGCAGGGCCCGCGGGCGGCGGTCGATGGCGGCGCGGCACTGCGGCCGCCCGCCCGCCGTCTGCGCGATCGGTTCACTTCCGGCGAGCTAGCACGGCCGCCCGATCCGGCAATGACCTCCACCAAGACCCAGCGAACCGTACTGGCGACGTTAGGCATGCCCGTAATTAGAACACATGTACGAGCCTGCCGTGAAGACTGTGGCGGTCGAATATATGTTCGCCTACCGACATTCCGGCGTTCCCGCAGGCCAGGGCCGCTTCGGGCGCCGCCGCTACTCCGCCGGCTTTATCGAGGGATCGCACAGGCGGCAGCCGGTTCGTCACCCGGCCATGGGCACGGATCCCGGTCAGCCGCGACGGCCGCGACGGCCGCGACAGGCCGACGTATCGTTGTGGACGGATCATCCTGCTTACTGGCGGTGCGGTCATGCCCGACATCCTCAGCCAGGGCGACGGCCGCGAGCCGAGCCCGCGGCGACGTCGACTGGTGCTGCTCGCCGTGCTGCTCGCCGTCGCGGCGGTCCTGGTCGTCACGCATCTGCCCCGTCACCGGCCCGCCCCGGCCCGCGCTGCCCCGGCCCGTGCTGCGGCCCGTGCCGCGGCGGCCGGCCCGGACGGGATCATCGGCCCGACCCTGCCGTGGGCAGCGGGGCTCCGGCTGCCGGTCGCGGGATCCCGGCCCACCTGGTACTGGCCGGCCACGGGCCGCAGCCAGGCGATCGCCGGGCTGCCGCTCGACAGGTCCGGTTACCTGTTCACTCGCATGGGCGGCGGCTGGGCCGTTACGCCCGGCGCGGCCGCGTGGCCCGGCTGCGCTAATTGCGCGGGCCGACCGCAGCCCGTCTACTACCTGGCCGATCATGCGCAGTCCGTGATCCGGATCGGCGTGGCTGACGATGTCGCGGCCGGGGCCGCCGTCGGCACGCTGTGGCTGATCAGCTACCCGCCCGGTGCTGACCTAGGCAGCGCGACCGGCACGGCGCAGGCCGTCAGCGTCGTCGGCGCGCCGCCCGGGCCCCTGGTCAGGCTGCCGGCCGGATACGTGATCGACCAGGCCACCGATCGGGGGCTGCTGCTGGCGCCGGCGATCGGGCATCCGGGGATCACGACCTACCGGCTCTGGGACCCCGCGGCGCCACGGGCCGGCCGCGTCTTCGCCGCGGTGGTCGCGGCGAGCGCCAGCGAGATCGCCTGGGCGCCGCGCTGCACTCCGCTGTGCCGGATGCAGGTCCTCGACCTTCGGACAGGCCGCGACACCGTGGTCAGGCTGCCGGGGGGCACTTCGGCGGCTAACGGCGCGTTCAGCCCGGACGGGAGCTACCTCGCGCTCCAGGTCAGCTTCAGCTCCGGCGGAGACGGCGGCGCCCCGGCGATGCAACTGGAGGTGGCCGCCGCCGCCAGCGGTCGCCTGAGCGTCGTGCCGGGCACCTTCGCCAGCAGCGATGCCATGGTCGGCTTCGGCTGGCCGGCCGCCGGCGACAGCCTGGTCGCGGAGCTGAGCTTCACGACCAAGGTGCAGGTGGCGGCCTGGCGTCCCGGTGCGGCCCGGCTGGCCGTGGCCGTCATCAGGCCGGCGGGGCACCCGACCGCGCTCATCGTCGGCTAGCGCCGCCCGCCGGGATGCGCCGCAGGACCAGTACCTCGCCAATACCGGGATCCTGCAGAAGTCCGGGAACGTCTCCCGGCTACTGCGCGGGCTTGCCGGAGCGGCTGATGCCGTCCATGACGTCGAGGTCCAGGCCGCGTACCGCGGCGGCGACCATGGACTCGGCCAGCGCGGCGATCTCGTCGATATCCACCTCGGGATGGCGGATGGCCTCCCGGGCGCACCACCGGAGCATGCCCACGATCGACGCGGCCACCACGCGCGGCCCGGTGCCGGCGGGGCGGCCGGACACATTGGTGATGAGCTGGGCGATCCGGTCGATGCGCTCGTCCGTCGCCTCCTCGATGGCCGCGGCCGCGGCCGCGTGCCGCTCGCCCTCGAAGGTCAGCCGGAAGCCGTCCGGCCGCTCGCGGACAAAGTCGAAATACGTGCTGATCCAGCGGTGCAGCCGATCATGGAACGGCTCGTCGCCGCCCGTCTCGTACTCGGCCTTCACCCACTCGTTGAGCAGTGCGTGCTCCCGCCGCAGGACGGTCGCGAACAGCCGCTCCTTCGGGCCGAACCGGGCGTACAGCGTCGGCTTGGTCGTCCCGGCCCTGGCGGCGATCGTCTCCATATTGGCGTGGGCGAACCCTTCCGCCGCGAACACCGCGCACGCCGCATCCAGCATCTCGTCCGCTGCGAGACGGTAGCGAGGAACTCCGGACCTGGCCCCAGGCGCGGTGGATTGTTCCAAGATCGACCTTCCCAGCTGGCCTCTTCCGAGGCTAGGTGCGTGTCCCGTGAGTGGCGGGGCATGACCGAGTGTACGAAGGCGCATCGTTGTCGGCACCCCCCGCGCACGCCGCATAGGCTGGTGGAGGTCTGGCCGGCCCGGCCAGCGGACTAACGGGAAAGGGTGTTCACGCTGGCTGGCACGGATGGACAGGTCAATGTCCTGCTTCTGGAGAACGTTCATCCCGATGCGGTCGCGCGACTGGCCAAGGACGGCTATCACGTCGAGACCGCCTCGCGCGCCCTGGCGGAAGACGAGCTGATCGCCGCGATCGGCCACGTCCACGTGCTGGGGATCCGGTCGGGGACGCATGTCACCCGGCGGGTTCTCGACGCCGCACCGGACCTGCTGGCCGTGGGCGCCTTCTGCATCGGCGTGAACCAGATTGACCTGGGCGCGGCGTCGGAGCGGGGCGTCGCGGTGTTCAACGCGCCGTTCTCGAACACGCGCAGCGTGGTGGAGCTGGCCCTGGCCGAGATCATCGCGCTGACGCGGCGGCTCACGGACAAGAACGCGCAGATGCACGACGGTGTCTGGGACAAGTCGGCGGCGGGCAGTCACGAGGTGCGCGGGCGGCGGCTGGGCATCGTCGGCTACGGCAACATCGGCGGTCAGCTCTCGGTCCTGGCCGAGAGCCTCGGCATGACCGTGGTCTTCTACGACACCGCCGACAAGCTGGCGCTCGGCAACGCCCGGCGCTGCGGCACGCTGCAGGAACTGCTGGAGATCTCCGATGTGGTCACGCTGCACGTCGATGGCCGGCCAGGCAACAGCGGCCTGTTCGGCGCGGCCGAGTTCGCGGCGATGCAGCCGGGCAGCCTGTTCCTGAACCTCTCCCGCGGGTTCGTCGTCGATCACGGCGCGCTGCGGGCCAGCATCGAGTCCGGCCGCCTGGCCGGGGCGGCCGTCGATGTGTTCCCGCAGGAGCCGCGCGGCCGGGGCGAGGAATTCACCTCGCAGCTGCGCGGCCTGCCCAACGTCATCCTCACGCCGCACGTCGGCGGCTCGACCGAGGAGGCGCAGCAGGACATCGGCGAGTTCGTCGCCGGCAAGCTGCGCGATTTCCTCACCTCGGGCGCGACCTCGCTGAGCGTCAACCTGCCAGGGGTCGCGCTGCCGCGCTCGCCGGGCACCCACCGCCTGGTCCACCTGCACCGCAACGTGCCCGGCGTGCTCGCGACCATCAACCAGCTGCTCGCCGAGCACAACGCCAACATCGAGGGCCAGCTGCTCGGCACCCGCGACGACCTCGGCTACGTGCTCACCGACATCGGCACCGAGTACACCGACGGCATGCTCGCCCGGCTCAGCGAGCTGGACGTCACCATCCGGCTGCGCACCACCCAGCCGGTCTAGGGCGAGGGCCGGGCTACCCGGGACCCGGGACCCGGCTCGCTGGCCGGCTCGGGACCCGGTGCCTGCGGGCCGGCCGCCGGCGCCCACCGGTGGTCCAGCTTCCCGAGTCGCCACCAGGCGATGGCGATGCCCCAGACCACGACGAAGAGCCCGGCGATGGCGAACCCGGCCCTGTTGATATCGAAGCCGGCCATGAAGTCCCAGAAACCGCCGCGGATGTGCAGTTCGGCCGACAGCAGCCCGACGATCTCGATCGTGCCGATGAGGAACGCGACCGCGATGGACAGGCCGGTGATGACCAGGTTGTAGTACACCTTGCGCACCGGGCGGGCGAACGCCCAGCCGTAGGCGAAGTTCATGAAGCAGCCGTCCAGGGTGTCGAACATGGTCATCCCGCCGGAGAACAGCAGCGGCAGGGCCAGGACCGCATACCAGGGCAGCCCCTCGGTGGCGGCCGCCGCGGTGGCCGCCAGCAGGAGCACCTCGGTCGCGGTGTCGAAGCCGATCCCGAAGATCAGCCCGACGAAGAACATGTGCCAGGTCTTCGTGATCGACCGCATGAACCGGCCGAAGAACCGCCACATCATCCCGCGGGCCTGCAGCCGGCGTTCCAGTTCCGCCTCGTCGAACAGGCCGGCCCGCAGGCCGCGGAACACCTTGAAGATCCCGGCGAGGACCACCACGTTGAGGGCCGCGATCAGGTAGAGGAACCCGGCGGCCATGGACGTGCCCACCACGCCGCCGATGGTCTCGTAGCCGGAGGCGGGGGTGACCACCGCGCCGAACACGGCCTTGGCCGCGATGCCGAGGCCCACGCCCACCACGACGATGATCGTCGAGTGGCCGAGGGCGAAGAAGAACCCGGTGCCCAGCGGCCGTTTCCCGTCGGACATCAGCTTGCGGGTCGTGTTGTCGATGGCCGAGATGTGATCGGCGTCGAACGCGTGGCGGGCGCCGAGGGTCCAAGCGGTGAACGCCACCCCGAGCCCGACGCCCAGGCCCTGGTACCGGAAATGATGCGGCTGGATGGCGAAGACGAAGATCCCCCACCCCGCCGTGTTCAGGGCGAGGATCACCAGCGCCATCGCGCCGAATCGTCCCCACTCCCCGGGGGACAGGGCGGCTCGCGCTGCCCGCAGGCGGCCTGTGGTGGGTTCCACTTGCTCATCCTCCTGATGCGGGAGGACTGGTCTCGTCGCTGTGCCGCGTGCCGCCCCGGCGTGCGGCCGGGGCAGGCAGCAAGTTATCGAAGCATGATCGCCGGGTCAAGCCTGATTGAATGATCAGATGTTGAGCTAGGTATCTGGCCACCGCTCGCGGCCCGGCTCGGTCTGGCACACTGATGCGGTGCACCTCCTGCCCGCCGACCGCGCGGACTGCCGCGTCATCGACGAAGATCGTGTCTGCCAGGCCATCGCCGCCCTCGGTGCTCCCGAAACCGTCCGGTCGCAGGCGGACCTGTTCGCGGTTCTCGCCGATCCCACCCGGCTCACCCTGCTGACCTGCATCAGCGCCGCCGGCCCGATCAGCGTCTCCGATCTGGCCGCGGCTACGGGCCTGCACGACACCACCGTCTCCCAGGCCCTGCGGCACCTGCGCGCCGCCCAGGTCGTCACGCCGCAGCGCGATGGCCGGATCATCCGCTACCAGCTCACCGACCGGCGGGTCGGTGAGCTCCTCGCCCGGCGTCCGGCCCCGGCAGTCCCGGCTCCGGCAGTCCCGGCTCCGGCAGTCCCGGCCCCGGCAGTCCCGGCCCCGGCAGTCCCGGCCCCGGCAGTCCCGGCCCCGGCTCCGGTCGGCCGGTGACGAAGCGGATGCTGCTGCGCGGCGGCCTGGTCGCCGACGCGATCGGCGCGACGACGCGGCGCGCCGACGTGCTGATCGACGGGCCCGTGATCGCCTCGGTCGGCGAGCCAGCGGGCGACGCTGCCGAGCCCGCCGCCGGCTGCGAGGTGATCGACCTGGCGCCGGGCAGCGTGATCTGCCCCGGATTCATCGACGCCCATGTCCACGCCGAGGGGCCGCTGCTGGAATCCGGCCGGGTGCTCGGCGCCCTCGCTCAGGGCGTCACCACCCTCGTCGTCGGCCAGGACGGCCAGTCGTGGATCGGTGCCACCGCCGGTACCGCGGCCTACCTCAATCAGTACTTCGCGCCGGTCAACGGGGTCCTGGCGCCGGCCCGCGCGCTCAGCGTGGCCGGCTACCGGGACGCGGTGGCCGGGCGGCTGATGCAGAACGTCGCCGTGCTGGCCTCGCAGGGCACCATCCGGTACAACGTCGCGGGCGCGGCGTCCGGCCCGCTGCGGCCCGCGGAGCTGGCCGCAGCGCGGCGGGCGGTCGAGGACGCGCTCAGCGACGGGGCGGCCGGGCTGTCCAGCGGCCTGGACTACCTGCCGAGCCGGCACGGTGACGTCGATGAGGTCGCCGACATCGCCCGGCCGCTGGCCGCGGCGGGGCGCCCGTATGTCTCGCACCTGCGGGCCTACGGCGGGCAGGTCAAGGCCGGCCTGGCCGAGCTGGTCGCGGTGGGCGCGCAGGCTGGTGTCCGGGTGCATGCCAGCCATCTGTGGGGCCCGCCGCCGGACATCGAGGCAGCGTTCGGATCGGCCGACGCCGCAGGCGTCAGCCTCAGCTACGACATGTATCCCTACCGCAGGTCGAGCACGATCCTGGCCATGCTCCTGCTCCCGCCCGACCTGCAGGCCGCGGGCCCCGCGCAGACGCTCGCCGCGCTCACCGACCCCCGGCAGCGCGCCGCGCTGCTGGCGGGCGAGAAGCTCACCGACGAGTTCCTGCGGGACGTCTACCTCGGCTGCCTGCCCGCCAGCGACGCGCAGCACGCCGGGCAGTCGGTCGCCGCCGCGGCCGCCGGCCGCTCGCAGTCCGCCGGCCGCTCGCAGTCCGCCGGCGAGTGGGTCCTGGACCTGCTCGCGCGGGCGGGCCTGAACGTCGGCGCCCACCTGGACCGGCCGGGACTCACTGACGGTGACCTGGCCTGGCTCGCGGCCGACCCCCGGCAGTGTGCCGGATCGGACGGCATCTACCAGGGTCAGCACCCGCACCCGCGTGGCTACGGCGCGTTCGCCCGGCTCGCCGGGGCATATCTGTCAGGCGATCCCGGCACCGGTTACCAGCAAGTGGCGCGCCACCTGTCGGCGAACGCCGCCGACGCCTTCGGCCTGCGTGATCGTGGCCGGCTCGCGGCCGGGCTGGCCGCCGATATCTGCGTCATCGGGCCCGGCGGCCTGACCTCTCACGCGACCTACGACGCGCCGCTGGCCCAGGCAACCGGGGCGGACCTGGTGATCGTGAACGGCGTCATCGTCTTCCGGGACGGCCAGCCCCGGCCGGGCCGGTTCCCGGGCCAGCTCGTCAGCTAGGCGCGGGCTCGACGTTCGCTACTCGCAGGTCGTCGACCTGGCTCGATAGCAGCTCGCGCCCCTCGGCGGCGATCCCCTCGTCGGTGATGATCGTGTCGGCGGCCGAGAGCGGGCCGAGGATGTGCAGCCCGACGGTCCGCCACTTCGTGTGGTCGGCGAGGACGACCAGCCGGCGGGCGTGGCCGATGAAGGTCCGGTTCGTCTCCGCCTCGGAGATATTCGGGGTCGTGAGGCCAGCCACCGGGTCCATGCCATGCACTCCGAGGAACAGCACATCGACGTACATCGACCGGATCGTGGCGTCCGCCGTCGGGCCCACCAGGGCGTCCGACGGGGTCCGGTAGTCGCCGCCGGTCAGGATGACGTGCGACCGGCCGTCCCCGCCGCGCTGCAGCTCATTCCAGACCTTCATCGAGTTGGTGAGCACCGTGACGCCCCTGACCTGGGCCAGCTGCCGGGCGAGCATGCACGTGGTGGTGCCCGCCGACAGGCCGATCGCCGAGCCCGACTTGACCATCGAGGCCGCCAGCCCGGCGATCGCGGCCTTCTCGGCCTGCTGGCACAGCACCTTCTTGTCGAAGCCGGGCTCCTCGACACCGCGCTGCGCGAGGACCGCGCCGCCGTGCACCCGCTCCAGCAGGCCCTCGCTCTCCAGGCCCGCCAGGTCGCGGCGGATCGTCATCTCCGAGACCGAGAGCTGCTCGGCCAGGCCCGAGATGAGCGCCGATCCGTTGAGCTGCAGCTCATCCAGGATGCGCTGGCGCCGGAGCACTGCAAGCATGTCGAGCGGGCCGTCCGAAGTGTGCGGGTGTGTTAAGTAACGATCCTAGCCCGGCACGCCTCCCAGCTGCGAATACTCCCCGCGTTCGGGCGCACTGCAGGCTAGGCGCTGCCGGGCTCGGTGACGAAGTCGATCAGTTCCTCGACCCGGCCGAGGAACGCCGGCTCGAGGTCGGCGAACGACTTCACGGAGCCCAGTATCCGCTGCCACGCCGCGCCGGTGTTCTCCGGCCAGCCGATGGCGTGCAGCACGCCTTCCTTCCACGGCTGGCCGCGCGGGACCTCCGGCCACCGGCCGATGCCCACCACGGACGGCTTCACCGCCGCCCAGACGTCGATATACGGGTGTCCCACGATCAGGACGTGCGATGACGTCACCCGCGCGGCGATCTTGCTCTCCTTCGAGCCGTCGACGAGGTGATCGACCAGGACGCCCAGCCGGCGCACCGGGCCGGGGGAGAAGTCGGCGACGATGGCGGGCAGGTCGTCGATGCCGCCCAGGTACTCCACGACGACGCCAACCTCACGCAGGTCGTCGCCCCAGATCTTCTCCACGAGCTCCGCGTCGTGCCGGCCCTCGACGTAGATCCGGCTCGCCCGCGCCACCTTGGCCCGGCTCTGCGGCGCGGCGATCGATCCCGACGCGGTCCGCCCGGCGGCACGACCAGCGGTCGCGGTGGTCGCGGTGGTCGCGGTGGTCGCGGTGGTCGGCCGGACCAGCCGGACACGCTGGCCGCCCAGCAGGAAGATGCCGGGGTCGAGCGGGAACACGCGCCACTTGCCGTGCCTGTCCTCCAGCGTGACGGCGTCCTTCTCGCAGAAGACCACCGCGCCGCAGAACTCGCCGGCCGCGTCCTCCACCACCAGCCCCGGCTGCGCCGCTATCCGCCGCGGCTCAGCGGGCGGCGGCCGTCGCTGGCCGGCCGCAAGCACATCTGGCCCGTACTGCATGCTCCGCACCGGTGCCTGTCCTCGCGGCGTCTGCGTCACGACGACCAAGCATAAGTCGGACATCCCGCCGGCTCACGGATACGCGCCGGCGTGGAGTCGCGCTCAGCTCGCCAGCGACGCCTTCAGGGTGATCTCGGGAACGCTGGCGAGCGCCTTGCTGACCGGGCAGCCGACCTTGGCGGCCTCGGCGTGCCGCTGGAACGTGGCCTCGTCGATCCCCGGTACGTTCCCCACGGTGACCAGGGCGATGTTGGTGATGACGGGGGCTCCGTCGACCAGCCGCAGCGTGACCGAGGCGTCGGTGTGCACCGAGTCGGGCGGGCTGCCGGCCTGGGCGAGAAGGTTGGACAGGGCCATCGAGAAGCAGGATGCGTGCGCGGCGGCGATCAGCTGCTCGGGGTTAGCCCCGGGGCCGTCCTCGAACCGGGACTTGAAGGAATAGTCGCCGCTGATGGTGTCACCGGCGGTGAACGTGCCCGCTCCTGTCGGCAGGTCGCCCTTCCACTCCGCGCTTCCCTTGGCCGGCATCGTTACCTCCTGGCTTAGTGGTCGTCTGCGTCATCAGACAAGGCGGTCCCCGCCAGACGGCGGCTCGCACCAGACGGGGGAACTCTACCGGCTTGCCCCGCTACACGGAGCCGGCGGGCACGGAGCCGGCGGACACGGGGCCGGCCGGGCCTGGAGCCGGTCAGTCCGGGACGGGATCGGCGAGGACCGCGCACAGGCGCGCGAGCGCCGTCGTGAACGCGTGCGCGGGCGGCGCCGCGAACCCGACGACCAGCGCCGGCGGATGCCGCGCGTCCGCGGCGGCGAACTCGCTGAGCCCGCTGAGCGCCAGGCCCCGCCGCGCCGCCCGGCCCACGACCTCGTCCTCGGAGCTGCCCGGCGGCAGTTCCATCACGGCGTGCAGGCCGGCCGCGACGCCGGTCATCCGCACCGCGGGCGCGCGGTCGCGCAGTTCCGTGACCAGTCGCTCGCGGCGCCGGCGGTAGGTCATCCGGCAGCGTCGCACGTGCCGGTCGTAAGCCCCGGAGCTGATCAGCTCGGCGAAGGTGAGCTGATCCAGGCTGCTGGTCTGCCGGTCGGCCAGTACCTTGGCCGCGGTGACGTCCTCGACCAGGCGGGCCGGGAGCACGAGCCATGCCAGGCGCAGCCCCGGCGCCAGCGTCTTGCTCGCGGTCCCCGCATAGACGATGCTCTCGGGCTCTAGCGCCTGCATGGCGCCGATCGCCTGACGGTCGTAGCGGAACTCCCCGTCATAGTCGTCCTCGATGATCGTCGCTCCCGTGGCGGCGGCCCAGGCCGCGGCCTCGGCGCGGCGCCGCGCGGCCAGCGGCACGCCCAGCGGGAACTGGTGCGCGGGGGTCAGGAGCGCGGCGTCCGCGCCGGCCAGTTCCGCGATCACGGCACCGCCCGAGTCCACCGGCACCGGTGCGACTGCCAGTCCCTGGGCCGCTGCGACCTCGCGGTGATGGTGATGACCATAGGCCTCGACCGCGAGCGTCGTCGCGCCCCGGGCGGCCAGCACCTTGGCCAGCAGGGCGAGGGCCTGGGTGAATCCCGAGCAGACGACGATCCGGTCCGCGGCGGCGCGCACCCCGCGGGCCCGCGAGAGGTAATCAGCCAGGGCCTGGCGCAGCTCCGGGCGCCCGCGCGGGTCCGTATAGCCGAATGCCTCGGCCGGCGCCCCGGCCAGTGCCCGCCGGGCGGCCGTCAACCATGCGCTGCGCGGAAAGGCCGACAGGTCCGGCGACCCCGCGATCAGGCTATAACGAGGTGCCGTGGCGTGGCCGTGGTCAGCCGCGGTGGCCGACCGCTCGGCGATCATGCGCTCGGCGACCCGGGTGCCCGATCCGTGCTCGGCGACGAGCCAGCCCTCGGCGGCCAGCTGGCCGTAGACGTCGGCGACGGTATTGCGCGCGATGCTGAGGTCCGCGGCCAGCGACCGGGAGGACGGCAGGCGCGTGCCGGGGCGCAGCCGGCCGGCCTGGATCGCGTCGCGCAGCGCGTCCTCCAGGCCGCGGCGGACCCTGGTGCCGGAGACGGCAAGCTCCAGATGGAGGTCAGCTCCCGAAGTGGCCCATGTTTCTAGCATGTATTTGGACCTTATCACTGGGCCTCTTGCTCCCTAGGGTCATAGCTATGACAGTTACCACGGGCGCCTCCACCACGGGCGCTTCCACCACGGGCACCTCCACCACGGGCACCGTGCCGGTCCCCGTCCGGCTCGACTTCGACTCCCACGCGGCCGCCTTCTCGCGGGCGATGGCGCACCTCGACACCGCGGCCACCAAGGAGCTCGATCGTGTCGGCTTCGACCCGCGCCTGCGCGAACTGGTGCGCATCCGGGCCTCCCAGCTCAACGGCTGCGCTTACTGCATCGACATGCACACCAAGGACGCCCGCGCGATCGGCGAGACCGAGCAGCGCATCTACGCGCTGCCCGCCTGGGCCGAGACGCCGTACTTCACGGCCCGCGAACGCGCGGCGCTCGCGTTCACCGAGTCGGTGACGCTGCTGGCGGGCGACCACGTGCCGGCCCGGGCCTACGAGGCCGTGGCCGCCGAGTTCGCCGCGGACGAGGTCGCCGCGCTGGTGAGCCTGATCGTCACCATCAACGCCTGGAACGCGATCGCCGTCAGCACCCGCGCCTGGGTGCCGGGCTCCTATCAGCCGTGAGCGCGCTGGCGATTTCCATGACCTCGACGATCTCCTGCGCCGTGGCGCACCGCTGTCCGAGGGCGCCGTAGTGAAGGAGAGCCGGTCCGGCGATGTCGACCCGGAAGCCGCGCGCTCATCGGTGCTACCTAGATTAGGGCGATGACCACCGATCAGCATGACTACGAGGTCCTGGCCGTCCGCTACGGCACCCGCGAGGCGACCGCCCGCGAGGTCTTCCTCAACTTCCATCTCTATAACGAGCCCGACCGCCCGGTGCGCATGGACTACTTCTTCTGGGTCGTCCGCAACCAGGCCCGCACCGTGGTCGTGGACGCCGGCTTCTCCGCCGCGGGCGGCGCGGCGCGGGGCCGCACGGCGCTGCTCACCACCGCCGCCGCGCTGCAGGCCGCGCGGGTGCCGGCCGGGCAGGTCGGCCAGGTCGTCGTGACGCACGCGCACTACGACCACATCGGCGGGCTGCCCGCCTTCGGCGCGTCGGAGGTCATCATGACCGAGCCGGAGTACGACTTCTGGACCGGGCCGATGGCCAGCCGGGCGCAGTTCGCGCACTCCGCGGAGCCGGCCGAGATCGACCACCTGCGCGACCTGCGCGCCGCCGGGCGGCTGACGCTCGTGCGCGGCAGCCACCAGGTGGCGCCGGGCATCGAGCTGATTCAGGTCGGCGGCCACACCCCCGGCCAGGCCATCGTGGTCGTGGCGACGCCGGCCGGCCGCGTGGTGCTCGCCTCCGACGCCGTGCACTACTACGAGGAGCTCGAACGCGATCGCCCGTTCTCGGCCGTCGCGGACCTCCCGGACATGTACGCCGCCTTCGACCTGCTCCGGGAGATGCAGCAGGACGCCGGGACCGCCATCGTCGCCGGCCACGATCCGGCGGTGCTGAGCCGTTTCCCCGGCCGGGCCGGCTCCGACGACGTGGTGCGCCTGGCATGACTGGTGGGCCTGGAATGCCTTCGATAGGGGGAGAGGCCCGCCATGCGCGGGCTTGAGGGCAAGGTGGCCGAGGCGTGCTTGCAGGGCTGCGACTAGCGCCGGGCTAGCGCTGAGCTAGTCCTCGGCGTCGACCAGTCGGGCCGGGAAGCCGCCGGTGGCCACCGGGCCCCAGCGGCGGGGGGTGACCCGGATCAGCGATTTGCCCTGCCGTCGCATCGCGTCGCGGTACTCATCCCAGTCCGGGTGCTCCCCGGAGATGCAGCGGAAGTACTCCACCAGCGGCTCCAGGGACTCCGGCATGTCGAGAACCTCCGCCTCGCCGTCCACCTGGACCCACGGGCCGCCGAAGTCGTCGGAGAGCACCACGACCGTGGCGGTGCGGGCGCGCCGCGCGTTGGCGGCCTTCGCCCGCTCCGGGTAGGTCGAGATGACGATGCGGCCGGCCTCGTCGACCCCGCACGTGACCGGGGACGCCTGCGGCGACCCGTCGGCGCGCGGGGTCAGCACCAGGGCGTGATGCCGCGGACGGACGAAGTCCAGCAGACCGGCGAGGTCGACACGGGTGTTCGTAGCGATCTGCGGTGACATGGCCGCGAGTCTACAAACTCATCAGGGGTTAATTGCTACTGCGGCAGTAGTTGCAGGTAGATGACCTGCGACGGCCGGTAAGGTCAGGGAATAGTCAGGGTCGGGTGTCGGGTCATGGGTCAGCGTCAGGGGACGATCTTAAAGAAGTGCGAGTGCGCGCGGCCGGAGACGTGCGGGCATAAGTGGACGCTGCGGCACTGGGCGGACGGGCGGCAGCGGGAGCTGAGCTTCGCGGATGAGCTGGACGGCCGGGGCCGGCCCCGGTACGGGTCGGGGAAGCGGCTGGCGCAGGATGCGCAGCTCAAGATCGCGCGTGACAAGCGGGCTCAGGTGTTCATTGACCCGAAGCTGGGCTCCGGCCGGTTCGCGGATGAGTGCGAGAAGTGGATCACCCGGCATCCGGGCACCGAGCGAACCCGGGATGCGTACCGGAGCATGCTGAGCGCGCATGTGGGGCCGGTGCTGGGTGACCGGACGCTGGCGGCCGTGGCGCAGGCGCGCGATGACGTGGCGGACCTGCTGACGGTGCGGCTGGGCGAGCGGAGCGGATCGCAGTGGCGGATCGCCCGGGCGCTGATCACCGGCACCCTGGATGAGGCGGTGATTGCCGGGAAGATCACCGCGCACCGCTGAGGCGGGATCGTCCTGCCGTACGGGGGCGGTTCCGGGCGGATGACTTCGTGTTCCCCTCGCATGCTCAGCTCGCGGCCGTGGCGGGCATCCGGCACGGGCTGGCGGTCTGGCTGATCCGCGGGTGCGGGCTGCGGATCGAGGAAGCGCTCGCGGTGCAGAAGTCGTGCTTCCGTGATGGCGGGACGGTGCTGCGGGTGTTTGAGCAGACGTCCAAGGACGGGCGGAAGACGATGCCGCTGAAGCACCGGAAGGCGGGTGAGTTCCGGGATATCCCGGTGCCGTCGTACCTGCGGGACATGGTGGAGGATCTGCCGAGCGGGGTGGCTGGGTCACCGCAACATTTCCCCGCGAGCAAATCAGCGCGGGCGGCCTGTCGTGCCGTTTTCCCGTATAGCTCTTACGTCGTGCGGATCTCCTTTCGCCTCCCTTCTTGCGCGGATCTCTGTTGGAACCGGCCCGCGCCAGGCTGTGGCTGGGTGCGGGGAGCTAGGCGCGGGCCGGGGCTCATGAGGGGCTATACGAGGATGTCGGGCGCAGGCCGCAGACCTGAGCAGGGCACAGGCCGCCATGCCTATATCACCCTTGCTCTCCCGCGACCTTGGTGCCCCTGGCATGCCCAGGCCCATACGCGCTTGCTTTGACGCCCGGCATCCCCGGCTGGAACCGGCCTGCGCCACACCCGTCAGCCGGACGGGCGCGGGCCGGGGCTCCTACGGTGGTTCTGCTTATATGCTGATCACGCAATACACGGTCTTCCACCCCAGGCGGGGGAAGTAGTAGGACCATTCTTTGCTTAATGCCTGTACGAGCATTAGGCCACGGCCGCCCTCGGAATCGAGGTCGCTATCCTTCACCTCGGGCACGTTCATGTTCTGGTCGGACACCTCGATAACGAGCAGTCCCGGTATATGGCGCAGCGTCATCGATATATACGCCACATTCCCCGGATTCGGGTGTGGCCATCGCCCGGAAGGATCGGCAGCGAATCGCACTGCATTGGTGACCAGTTCGGAGGCCAGCAATTCGGCCGTCTCGACTGCTTCCCGGCTCATTTGCCATTGCTTTAGGATCGCCTGCACGTGGCGTCGCGCCCAGAACGATGCAGAAGGCAGCGCCGCGAGGTCGATTTGCGCGGCCGATTCGTCGGGCGCTGGCTGGCGTGTTCCTTCCATGATCACCGTCCCTTCAGGCATTTCAGGTACTGCTCAAATCGGCGCTCGCACCGGGATAATGCATGCGGACCTTCTGATGAATCTCGGCGAGGCTGTCGCCTGTTAACAGGACATGTGCGCCGAATAGCGCTCTGGCGGTATACTTGCCACGCGCCCGCGCGAAATCATAGACGTCACCGTATTGGTCTTTCAGATCCTTCATCGTCGGTTCGCCTGTCATCCCCGGACACCTTTCTGGCCGATACCCGCATAGAAAATAGTCCTTGCAGGTCCAGTTGGGGGACGGGTTCGCCATGACGAGCAGCTCACCAGGCCCGGCGGTATGACATCCAGGCCGTCAAAGAATCTCTTCACTTCCGCATGAGTGCGCGCAATGCCGGGCGCGTTAGCCCGGTCATACAGCTTGCGAGCCGTCGCCGCGTCCTCTGGCGGAATGTCATCTCCGGTGACGTGAGAGATGACAAGGTAACTGCCGGGAGCCATCGCCTCTTTCAGCCTGCCCACGATGGCATAGGGATTCTCCGCATCCTTGATGAAATGAAGGACTGCTACTAGCAGGACAGCTACCGGCTCGCGTAGGTCAATGAGCGCACGCAGGGCGGGATGATTGAGGATTTCATCAGGGTCTCGAAGATCCCGGTTGATCGCGACCGTCGTGGCGTTATCAGTGAGCAAGGCTTGGGCGTGAACGGCTACGACCGGATCGTTATCAACGTAAAGCACTCGTGCGTCAGGTATGGTTTTCTGGGCAATCTCGTGAACATTACCGTGCGTAGGCAGGCCCGTCCCGATATCGATGAACTGCCTTATACCGGCGTTCCTGGCCAGGAACCGGACTGCCCTGCCAAGGAAAGCCCTGTTCTGCCGGGCGGCGGTTGCCGCGTCAGGCACGATTTGCAGCAGCGCTTCTGCGGCTACCCGGTCTATTCCGTAGTTGTCTTTTCCGCCAACCAGGTAGTCATAGATGCGCGCTACGTTCGCGGTCACTGCGGGACCGGGGGGAGCATCATGGTTCTCTGACATCGCCAGTCCCTCTAGCCCATCGCCATACGACGCGATCCCGGGTGGTGCGACGGCCGGGATGGGCGGCTTCGCCAGGGCAGCAGCCCTGGCCGGTTGTGCTTCGTGTGCCATCCGGGATCACCCCATCTCCAGCGTCGTTCCTCTCGGAGACACGTCCTCCGGCCGTTGGGCATCTGCCAGGCAACATTGGCTAGGTGGCCGTTCTCGGTATCTGTCGATCCTCAGAGTGCCGCTAAGGGATGCAGGGCAAAAGAGTCGTCCCGGGTACCTCTGCTAGGTAGTCTGGGTACCTAAGACAGGTAAACTGCTCGGTAACCGCCGCTGCTCGGCATGGCTGGCCCGCCTACAGAACAGGCTGATCATGGATCGGTATCGCCCGCCAGACTATCTTCCACGCGATGTTCTCGCGCGTCCAGATTTCGTGGCCGCATGCGCGACCCGTGATCTTGGGAAGATCCTTGGAATCTCAATCAAATGGGGAGGTCAAGGTTTCACGGTTAGCCATGTCGCGCGACGCTGCGAGATGACGGTGGGACAAGTCCAGGCGTATGTAAAGCGGAACCGGCAGGCTCAGAAGATTGATGTTTTCGAGCGCGTGGCGGATGGCTTGCATATTCCTGGCCGTATGCTCATGATTAACCGGCGGTCATGGGAGGCAGATGAAGTTGCCACGCCTTCAGAGCCGGCCGCCCCTGCCGGATTAAGCAAGCTCAATAATGACTATGACGTTAGTCCCGGCATATTTTCTGATGCGGGTGAAGACGACATCATGGTCATGATACAGGAAGCGGATAGAACGGATATTGGCCTGGGAACCATTGAGGGCCTGTATACAATTTTTGACAAGCTCTGTCGCGATTATCCGAGTGCGCCTGCCCCGGAATTGCGGCAGAAGCTTAGGCGCCTGTACTCACGCGTGATGCATCTGATGCGCGGGCGCATGACGCTTGCGCAGCATAAGGAACTTATCGCTATCTCGGGATGGGCTACCGCACTGCTCGCCTGCGTTGACTGGGACATGAACCAACGGGAAGCGGCGGAGACTGCCCGTGACGCCACGTTGCGCTTCGCGAGAGACATCGGGCACTCGGAACTGACTGCGTGGTCTTACGAGATGCAAGCATGGTTTGCCCTCACTGAAGGCCGGTACAGCGATGTGACGAGCATTGCCAAGGCTGCGCAGACCATCGGGGGGAAGAATTCGGCTATCGTGCAGTTGATCATGCAGGAAGCCCGTGGCTGGGCGAGACTGGGCAACCGCAAGGCCGCCGAGTCCGCCATCGATCGCGGACACGCGCTACTTCAGGAACTGCCGGCTATCGACTATCCACGGCACTTCATCTTCGACAGAACCAAGTTCCCGTTTTACGTCGCGTCCTGCTACCAGTGGCTAGGCGACGATGACAAGGCTGAGATGTACGCTCAGCAGGTGCTTAGCGAGTGCGAGAGGTACGGAACCACGGAGCGCAGCCCGATGCGCATAGCTGAGGTACATATAACGCTCGGGATCATTCGCGCGCGGCGCGGCAATCTTGAAGGAGCCGTAGAATCGGGATCTCATGCTCTGACCTATGACCGAAAGTCGGGGCCTTCGCTGCTTATCCGGGCGGGTGAGCTTAACAAGCTCATGACTGAGAAGTATCCCGGAACTCGTCAAGCTCGTGAGTTTGATGAGAGATTCAGAGCTATCTGCAAGGAGCTCGAGTTCCGGCTGCCGGGCCATGACGGAGACTAGCCACCTGCAAACGCGGGAAGTATCTCAATCACGGCATTATCTGACAGGGTAACGGTCTCGGCCGCATTTCTGCCAGCCTGCATCCCGTCTACTAGGAATGACGAACGGGCAAGCACTGCGGAGAAACGCGAGTTTCCGGCATGCCTGATACGCGCCCAATCGAGCGCGTCAGCGAGCGTCTCGGCCTGGGTAGGCTCCTCGCCGGTTCCTGCCGCGTCCTTCGCCGCTGCCCAATAGCGAATCGTTACGTTGGCCATTTTGTTTCTAACCCTCGGCTCCGACCCACTCAGAGTCTCCGTCGGCGAATCGCTGCCGTTTCCAGATCGGCACGGTATTCTTGATGTCGTCTACGATCTGGCGACATGCGTTGAATGCCTCTCCCCGCTTAGGGCATGCGACAGCCACTATGACGGCTATTTCTCCAATTTGGAGATCGCCGATTCGATGGACGGCTGACACAGCCTGAATCGGATACTGGCTCATGGCCTTCTCGACGACTTCACGCAATGGAACTTCCACCGTCGGATGCGCGGAATAGCCGAGTTCTTCGACTCCCCGGCCTTCGTCCTCGTCGCGCACTACTCCGACGAACAATGCGATGCCGCCAGCTGACGGTACGTCGGAGACAGAGGCGTACACATCCGCGACGGACAACGGCGCGTCGCCGACACCTAGCATTCTGATCGCGGTCATGCAGGAGAGTCTAGTCGTGGCGCCTGGATGTGGCGGGGGACGTTCGACCCCGGGCGGGGTGCCCAAGGGCCTTCCGCACCTCCACGCCCGTGCCAGGCTGGTGTTGGCTTCGCGTCACCCCGGATAAACGGCGCAGGCAGGCACCGAACGACAGCACAAGCCGGCAGACTGCGCTAGCGACTGCTGCGAGCGTAGGCGGTGTGCTAGCGCCGCTTCCGCAGCTCACGCAGAGCGGAGCAGGCCTTAGAGTCAGAGAAAAGTCAGGGTATGAGGTCGCCACAGCCGCCGGAAACAGACATAACGCGCCTGTCTCTTTAGGCGCATGCGTGTTCGATTAGACTGTGTTTAAATGGCGGTTTGTGCCTGACATGCGTACCAACAAAGGATCTTGTTGGGGCTATGTACTTAACAGTGGTTCGGATCACACGTACGTGGGGCCCTCGTAATAAGTCCGAACTGCCCCAGCCCTCCGAAGCTCGCAGAGCCTGATCATCGAATGGACCGCCCAACTCTGAACCACCACCCGCCCAACCACCACACGGGTCGGCCCGACTACCACCAAACAGCACACGAGGCCGACCCGCCAACCTCACCTGGCCACCCTGGCCCTGGCCGCGAAGTCCTCCGGCGAGCGGAGCCCGGACTCCAGAGTCGAGTGGAACGACTCGATGAGCGCGTTGGCCAGCGCAGGGCCGGGCCTGCCCGCCGGCTGACGGATGGACAGCCGGCCGCAGGCCTGGCGGAGGAGCCGCGCGGTGTACTCGCTGCCTTGACCGGCGTGCAAGACCACCCGGCTGCCTGCCCGCCGCGGACCGCCGCCGCAGCCAGGCCCTCTACCAGCCGCTATAACACCTATGAGGCTGGACCGCACCGGGCGGCCACTGTGCCCCGTCACGGGGGCGCCGTTGTCCTGCCTGCCCGCCAGGTTTCAAATCCTCCGAGCTTACGCAGGCAGCACCACGCCCCTGAGGTTTCCGCTACCTACGGCAGGCTGCCCGACTCGTCCAGGTCAAACTCTCCGTTGCGCACGCCAGCGACGAACGCGCGCCACTCGGCGGGGGTGTACCGGTGCGCGGCCCCGCCGCGATCCTTCGTGTCGCGCACCAGGATCGTGCCATCAGCTGCCTGTCCGACCTCGACGCAGTTACCACCCCCGTTACCACTGAAGCTGGACTTACGCCAGCGGAGATCTATCCTGCTTTCCATTGCTCTGCTGCCTCCAAGATAAGAGTCCGGCTGGCCGCGCGAGGTAGCGCGTCAGCCTGGACGCGGACAAAGATAATCGCTGCCTTGCGGACCAGTGACCGGCTTTCTGTGGTCACGTCCTCGACGGCTTCCATGCGGAGCACCTCGGGCGCAGGGTCTCGTTGATCAGCTCATAGGTGCGGCGGGCGCCGACCTTGTGGAAAGACTCCAGGGCCCGGAGGTAGGCGTCAGCGAACTCCGGCTGCCCGGCGATGTCCCCGAACAGCCGCTCGTCCCGCACGAACGCCAGCGGGTCGCCGCCCTGATCCGCGGCGCTGGCCATCAGCTCGTCGCGCAGCGCGTCCACCACCTCGATCGGCTCGCCGGACTCGTCCACGCCCTCGTCGTACCGGGCCCAGCTGGCCACCACCGCGGCCGACCGGGTCACCGGCCCGCCGCTAGCCAGGTTCGCGCGGATCACCGGCACCAGCCACTTCGGGATGCGATCCGAGCTCCAGGCGGCCAGCCGGGCGAGCGTGTCGCGGATCGCCGGGTTGGCGAATCGCTGCAGCAGCGTGCCGATGTACTCGTCGAGATCCACCCCCGGCACGTCGGGCAGCGTCGGCCGGCCCTCCAGTCGCATGTAGCCGAGCAGGAACTCGATGAAGACCGGGTCCGCCGCCGCCTCGTGCGCGTGGCGGTAGCCGGCCAGGTATCCGGCGTAGGCGAGCGCCTGATGGCTGGCGTTCAGCAGCCGCAGCTTCATCAGCTCATACGGCGTGACATCGGTGACCAGCTGCACACCGCACTGCTCCCAGGGCGGCCGTCCCGTCGGGAACGTGTCCTGGAGCACCCACTGGGTGAACGGCTCGCAGACGACGGGCAGCGCGTCACGGACGCCATAGTCATCGCGAAGCTGCTCGACGTCACCGGCGGTGGTCACCGGCGTGATCCGGTCGACCATCGAGTTGGGGAACGCGACCTGCGCGCGGAGCCACGCCCCCAGTTCCGGGTCCTTGAGCTCGGCGAAGGTCCCGAACATCGCGCGGGCGACATCGCCGTTACCGGGGATGTTGTCGCATGACATCACCGTGAACGGCGGCGTCCCGGCGGCGCGGCGGCGGCGCAGCCCCTCCGCCACGAAGCCAAACACCGTGCCCGGCACCGAGCCAGGCTGCAGATCCGCCACGATCGCGGGGTTCTCAGCGTCGAAGTCGCCGGTGACCTGGTTGAAGTTATAGCCACCTTCGGTGATGGTCAGCGAGACGATCCTCGTCCGCGGGTCGGCCAGCGCGTCCAGCACCTCGCCGGGCTCATCCGGAGCGAACAGGTACCGGACAAGAGAGCCGATAACGCGGGGCTCCGTGCTGCCGTCCGGGTCCTTGAGCACCAGGGTGTAGAGGCCGTCCTGATCGGCGAACGCCTGCTTCTTGGGCCGGTCGGCCGGCATGACGTCGACCCCGCAGATCCCCCAGTCCAGCGCCTCGCCCTTGCTCAGCAGCCGGTCCAGGTACATCGCCTGGTGCGACCGGTGAAACCCGCCCACGCCGAAATGAACGATGCCGACCCGTATCTGGTCACGGTCATAGGCGGGAGCCGCCATCCGCTCGTGTACCGCCCGGCGCCCGGCCGGCGTCGACAGATCCAGCTCGTCATCCCGTGAGAACGCCGCTTGCGTCATCGTCATCCCTCTGGCATCGCCCCGGCGGTAGGTGCTGGCCGCAGACTAGTGGACCGGTCCGCTCCGGCGACAGGGCGCCGGCCGCCGGCCTCGGATCGCGGGCCTGCGATAGTAGAACCGCTGCTGAGCGAAGGCTGATGACACGCATGCGCGACAATAGGGACGAACCGTTAACGGCCCGACCGTGGGCGGTGCGGTGAACAGGCCCATCTATCAGCGGAGCTCGATGCCAGTCTTCATGTCCCGGCCGCCGGCTGGCCGCGTCTACACCACTAGGCGCCAGGTCCGGAGCACGGATGTGACCCCGGCCGGACGCCTGCGGTTCGACGCGCTGGCCCGGTACCTGCAGCAGGTGGCCGAGGACGACCTGGCGGACGCCGGCTGGGACGAGCCCTACGACTGGCTGGTCCGCAAGATCGCCGTCACCGTCGGCGAGTTTCCGCGGTTCGGCAGCCAGGTCTGGCTGCACACCTTCTGCTCGGGCACCGGCCCGAGGTGGGCGGAGCGCACCACGACCGTCTCCGGGCCGGACGGAGATCTCATGCAGGCCACCGCCGTCTGGGCCGCCGTGGCCCGCACCGACGGCCGCCCGGCCGCGCTGGGACCCGGGTTCCACCGCCTCTACGATGCCGCGGCCCAGGGCCGCAGCGTCTCCGTGCGGCTGTCGCATCCGCGCCCGCCCATGTCGCCTGCGGGCGGGGTCTGGCCCTTGCGCGCCAGCGACTTCGATACCGCTGGCCACGTCAACAACGCCATCCACTGGGCCGCCGTCGAAGACGTCCTGGCCGGGCTCGACTGGCTGCCGGACGAGGCTGAGCTGGAATATCACCGGCCGGTCCTGCCCGGCTGCGACCCCTATCTGGCGGCTAGCCACGAGCAGGACGAGGTCAGCCTGTGGCTGCTGGACGGCCCGCAGCGACTGGCGTCCGCCCGGCTGGCGAAGGCAGCCAGGAGCCGGGACCGCCGGGCCGCCCGGCCCGTGCAGCGACTGGCCGGTGGCTAGCGGGGGGTGGCTGGCCGGTTCTGGCTGCTGCCTTTGATCAGCTGAGCTGCCTGTCTGGGCCAGTGGTGTAAACGCATCCGGCGGCGGTAGTCCACTGGAAGACGCCGGGCTGTGGCTGGGTGAGTGTCCAGCCGGCTAGCTGTTTCAGGATGTGGTGCGCGCGGCAGAGCGGCCCGAGATTACAGCGGCAGGTGCGGCCGCCTTTGTGCCACGGGCGGGTGTGATCAAGG
>DATKRH010000009.1:0-48866 GCA_035532295.1 Streptosporangiaceae bacterium | reverse complement strand
GGGCCGCGACCAGAATCATCCAGACGCGGCCGGCGGCCCCCTTCGAGCTGATGGCCCGGCCCACCCCGATCGAGGCCGACGCGTTCGACAACTACTGGTCCCGCGAGCGCTAACTAACTCCGTCGACGCCAGCCGAGCCCGTCCGCCGAGCCGAGCCCCATTTTCATCCGGTCCGCCGGCGCTTGACGTCGTGGTTGGGGCCAGCGCTGTCGTTGGGTCCATTTGACCCAAAAAGAATATATGACGGGCGTGTGCTCCGGGTGCGCAGGGAGGCACGGGAGGGGAAGGTGGAGCATGGAGCTAAGCGTAGAGCTGCTGTCAGCAGGGCTTGCTCTTCCGGCTGAAGAGCGAACGGGCCAGGTTACGGCGATCTGAGCACGACTAGCACACCTGCGGCTGCCAGCTTGCGGATCATGATGCGTCGTACCTGCAGTAGCCGTTGACGGTGCCCACATCCCTGGCGGCATCCTCGGCCTGCGCATTGGTGCTGGCCGGTGCCCCGACCACGCCCAGCGCGGTCCTAGCGCGGTCCTGGCGTTCCCAGGTAGTTGTGAAAAAAAAAGACTGACGGCAACTTCGGTCCGGAAGATCTGGGCCAGGCGAAGCGTTGCTAGGGATCGTTGACATGGCCATTCTCAGCCTCGTTCCCACGCCTGCCGATCCTGCAGCGGTACTGGGCGTAAGCGCCACGTTCTATCCAGTTAGGCATAGTCCGCATTGGCCTTTTCTGTACGCATACGGCACGCGGCCCAAGAAAAAGCAAAAGGGCGAGCTAGAGTGCGTCCTCGAACACATGCAACAGCAGCGCGAGTTCCGCCAGCGGGTGGACCGTTCATGAGGCCGGAGCCTTAGTGGTCGTGTTCCTGTGGTCGGCCATCGTGAGAGTCGTGGTTGCGCTCGCCTTGCGGTTATGCCGCACCGTCGTCGGCGCTGGCTCGGGGAGTTGGGTCTGTGGCGGTGCGGCATAACGGGAAAGTGATCAGGGTGCTGGTCAGAGTTGATTGAGGACGGTGAGCAGGTTGTCGTAGCGTGTGGCCTGGGTGCCGGGCAGGCCGTCCACGTCAGCCGGTCCGCCAGCGTGAGACCAATCGGGCCGAGCGCCGGGCGTGCCCGGCAAGCTCATTTTCGGGAGGCGAAGGCAGCTTTTATGGCTTTCATCTGCGCATTACAGCTTTCCCTTGCTAGACGCCGGGCCGTGCCGATGCCCAGCCCGGTCCTGGCCTCGAAGGTATAGGCGCGGCCGCTGGCCTGGTATTTCACCACCTCGCCGAGGGCCCATCCGCCAGCTGATGTAGCTGCGGAGATATCGACGACGATCTCGTAGAGGTTGACTTTGTGAGAGATGTTGCCGTTCTGCTCAAAGGGCCCGCCTATCGGCGGCATCACTGCCCCGGGTATGCGCTGCCGGGCGCGCCACTCCGCAGCGGGGACCTCGCGGCCCTCCTGGGCCCAGGCCCAGGCCAGCGGCAGAGGGTGAAAATCGTGCACCATCTCGTAGAGCACGCTGCCGTGCAGCACGAGATTGTGCGGGTCAAGTAGCGAGACGGACTCGATGGTGAGCGCCTGGGAGGACTGGTTCCAGTACATGTCTTCGGCATACCCGACTGGCGTAGCCCAGGTGTGCAGTCCGTCTGCAGGGCTGTTGGGCATGCACGAGCTGATCCCCTCCTGCTGCTGATTGAGCACCAGCGGACCCGGACCGCTGGGCGCGCATGCCGTCACGCATGCCGCGAGCAGAGCCATGATCACCAGGCTGGCGGCTGAGGGCCGCAGCCCCGTGGAGGCTGCGGCCCTTCGCCAGAGTGAACGCACAGTCCAGAAGGGCTCGATCACGACTCGGCGTGAATCTGAATATTCCCGGGTGACGGCGGCTGGGTAGCGCCAGGCCAGTTGTGAACTCCGCAGTACGGGGCGGATCGGTCGCCCAGAAGGTACGTCAGGGTAGCGGATGAGCTGTACCCGTCCTGGGAAGACAAGTTGATGTTGATCCCTACCGCCTGCAGGTCGACGCCTTGGCTGAAAGTCGTCTGCTTAGTCGTTTCAATGGTCACCGGCGTCCCCCCGGCAGCCGTAAAGCAGTCCGGGGCGGACACGGCAGCTGCTCCTGGGGTCCCATAGTCGCCGCCGACAGCATTCTGATATAGGCTCCACTATGCAGGGAAAGGAGCGCATTGAGTGCTCTGGTCGTAGTAAACTCCCTGCGCTAGCAGGTTATTGCTACCAGCTCCGGGCATGTTAGGGAATGTACTTCCGGTACTATCATCTTCTGTTGTGGTGCCGCTGGCAGAGAACCCACCATATGGGCCCGTGTCGGAAACGCCAGCTCCAAAAATATTAGAGACGCCGGTTGTGTAACTGAAGGCCGTGTAGTTCAGATGAGTGTCCAGGGACGACTTGTATCCAACAGCTACCGAAAAGCCGCTCAGGACGATTGGCGTACCATAAACGCATACGTCGGGTGCATTCGGGTTCACCTGAATCTTCGACGTTGCGACGGTGTGAAGGCTGAGCGTGGCCGACGGCGCAATGTGTGGCGCGCCGGCAAGTATGGGGGTGAACCAGCTGGCCTGGCCGCCTGGGTAGAAGGCCATCACGTGCAGGTTAAGGGCGCCGGCGCTCTTGCTATTCGCCAGCAGGCCATCGCGACTGGCAGGCAGGCGAATCGTAAAGTGCCCACTAGAGTCGGTCGTCGCCCTGGCCAACGGCGTCATAACCGTGCCAGCCTTTGGCCCCAGGAAAACAGGGAAGAGAACAACTGTGGCGCCAGACACTGCATGCCCTGCGGAATTGAGGACCCTTCCTTGGTCAATCATAGGAGACGAGGAGTACTCGGGCACGTGCGACCACCCGTGCTGGAGCGCTGCCACAGCTCTCGGCGTCACTGACGAAGCGCGGGATACTGTCGCAGTCGAGGCCACTGCCTCGCCTCCGGCCGCGAGTACGAGACCTAAAAGCGACAGCAAGGACAGGAAGAGCCAGATTGAATGACAGCGGGCGTGCATGCCTGCTCCATTCTGACAGTTATCCCCCGTTTGGGCAGAGATGCCTGAACGCTTCTGATGGTGGACGGATCACGCCTGTTTGTCAAGAGATAAGGCTGAGCCTCCCCCCGGGTGGTGGACACCCGCGTACTGGACGGCGGCCCGCAGCTTCTTCGCGCGCTGGCCCGACCCGTTATGCGCGGGCGGGCGAGCCGCTGGAGGTGCAGCTGCCGGCGCCGCCTCGACCAACGCAGAACGGCCTGACAAAGCGTTAACCGGCAGCACCAAAGACCAGGTCCATTAGCCGGTTAAAGCTACGACAACGCGATGGCCGAGTCGTTCTTCTCCGGGTTCAAGCGCGAGGTCATCGACGGCGAGACCTTCGCCACCCGCGCCAGCGCGCGCAGAGATATTCGCCTGGGGTTGCTGGGGTTAACGGGGCAGGCCGACCTGGCTGGTCCAGCCGTAGGGGGTCCGCCTCCGCGTACCAGGGGACTGCGGGGGCCGGGTACCAGTGCGGGGCCGGGTACCAGGGGACTGTGGATGCGCCTCAGGCGACGCGCTTGAGCTGGGCGGACAGGTGGGACTGCAGGGACTGGCCGACGGCGGCCATGTCGTAGGCGTAGCCGAGATCTGCCCCGATCAGCCCGTACAGGCGCCGGCCGGCCGTGACCTCCTTGGCGGTGGCCGTGCGCACGACCGCGTCGGTCGCCAGCTCGATCTTCGTGCCGGTCACCTGGCCGACGTAGATCTCGGTGAACCCGCTGGCGTGCGCGAGCACGACCTCCAGCAGTCCGTCCTCCTGGGGCCGCCAGAAGCCCGTCTCCACCGCCAGCGGCCGGCCGATCCGGCCCTCGTCGTCCAGCAGCCAGGTGCGGCTTGAGTAGATCAGGTACGGCTTGCCGTTGTGGCTAAAGGAGATCTCCTGGCCGAACTGCGCGCTCTCTATGGTCGGGTAGCCCACGACGCCCGCGCCTTCCCAGCGGCCGATCAGGAAGCGCAGCGGGGCCAGGCTGGGGTGCAGCGGGGGCGCGCCCTCGGGAGCGTCGGGGTCGAAAGTCTCGCCGGAGGAAGTCATGCCGTCACGATAAGGGGTGATCGCGGGTCTGGCTGGCCTCGCGGGTGCCCGCCCGGCGGAACGCGATCATCGCCAGAGCCCCCGCCAGGACCGCGATGGCGGCGAAGGCAGCGACCAGGATGACGCCGCTGACCATTGCTGACATAAGCCCGCAGTCTAAGGCCGGACCCGCCGTGCCGCCCGGCACCACGCCGCCGTGCCGCCCGGCACCGTGCCGCCCGGCACCACGCCGATGCGGCAGGCTCGGGGCCCACGCTAGGGTGCGGGCATGAGCTCGCGTTCCCTGGTGGTCAAGGTGACTGCGGGCAAGGACGACCCCGAACGCTGTAATCAGGCGTTCACGGTCGCGGCGACCGCGGCGGCCAGCGGCGTCCAGGTGTCACTCTGGCTGACCGGAGAAGCCGCCTGGTTCGCGCTGCCCGGCCGCGGCGCCGATGTCGTCCTGCCCCACGCCATGGCCCTGTCCGACCTGCTGGCCAGCGTGCTGCGCGGCGGCACCGTCACCGTGTGCACCCAGTGCGCGGCCCGCCGGGAGATCACGCCGGACGACATGCTGGACGGTATCCGGATCGCGGGCGCGGCCACGTTCGTCGCCGAGGTGCTCGCGGATCAGGCGCAGGCCCTCGTCTACTGAGCCGGAAACGGCGCCTGGCTCCCCGGCCCGGCCGACCCGCCTGCTGCCGCCACGAACTACCGCGCCGCCACGAACTACCGCGCCGCCACGAACTACCGCGCCGCCACGAACTACCGCGCCGCCACGAACTACCGCGCGGTCGCGGCCAGCCGCTCGGCGCGCAGGCGGCGCGCCCAGTCCTCGTCGGCGTCGCTCAGCGGCGGGATCGGGCCCGCTACCCAGCTCAGCAGGAGATCGGCCAGGGCCGGGTTACGCACCAGCGCCGGGCCGTGCAGGTAGGTGCCCAGCACCTTCCCGGCGTAGGCGCCCTCCGTGCCGTCGCCGTTGCCGACGCCCAGCGTGACGCGGGCCAGCGGCCGGGCATCAGGCCCGAGCGCGGTCACGCCCTGGTGATTCTCGAAGCCGGTCAGCCGGTCGACGCCCAGTTCCGGGTCGACGTCGGCGACGATCTCGCCGACCCCGCGCCGGTCGCCGCGCCCGCTGCTGATGTCCATGATCTCCAGGCCCTCGACGGGCTCGCCCTCCACGCCGCCGAACCGGCTGCCGAGCACCTGGTACCCGGCACACACGGCGAAGATCACCGCACCCCGGTTCGCGGCGGCGCGCAGCCCGCCGTCGGCCTTCAGCCGCCTGGCCGCGAGGATCTGCGGCAGGTCCTCGCCCCCGCCCAGCAGGTAAATGTCTCCGTACTGGGGCACGGCCTCATCCGACTTGATGTCGACGGCCTCGACGTCAAAGCCGCGCAGCTGCGCTCGCCGCTGGAGAACCAGCAGGTTGCCCCGGTCGCCGTAGGTGCTCAGCAGGTCCGGGTAGACCCACACGAGCCGCAGGCGGCTCGTCCCGCTCGGGGCGGCATGCCGCCCCCGGCGCCCGGATCTGGGGTCGGTCGTCATCCCCTCCGCCAGCCCTCTCTCGCCCGCAGGCCCCTCGCCCGCAGGCCCCTCGCCCGCAGCCCGCTCGCCCATAGCCCCCCTGCCCGTAGCCGACTCGCCCGTAGCCGACTCGCCCGCAGCCGACTCGCCCGCAGCCCGCCGGCCGCCGCCGTTGTCCCGTCCGTGTCCCGCGCTCACTCGGCTCGCCCCAGGACCGAGCGGATCTGCTGGAACGCGGTGTAGTTGGCGATCACGTCCAGGCTGGTGGCGCGGGCCCGGGCGATCGCGTCGTCCAGCCCGCTGGCCAGATCGAACTCGACCTGGTCGGCCTCCAGCCGGACCGCCAGGTCCAGGCGCCGCTCACCGGAGATCTGGACGGAGCGCCCGCGCAGCAGCCGGTAGTCCACGTCCCACAGCCACGAGGTGTCCTTGCCGTCGGGCGTCTGGGCGTTGACGGCCAGCAGGACCGGGGTATCGCCCTGGCTGAGGACGTCGAACGCCTCGAGCCAGCCGGCCGGGTTCTTGGCCAGCAGCAGCCGGACCTGGCACCCGCCGCGCTGCACCACCGTGTAGCGGCCGGCTACCGAGCTGACCTGCCGCATCAGCGGCAGCGCCTGGTCGACGGTGATGCCGAAGTAGTCCGCGACCGCGAGCGCGATGACGGCGTTGGACCGGTTAGCCCGGCCCGGCAGGGCCAGCGCCAGCTCGTGGGCCTCGCCGAGGCCGTCGATCACCGAGTCGTCGTCGAGCACCCACGGTGTCGGCGGTCGCGCGAACGCGCACTCGCCGCAGCGCCAGCCCAGGTCGTCCCGGCGCAGGTGCGAACCGCATTCGGGGCAGCACCAGGAGTCCTCGTGCCAGCGCTGACCTGCCGCGACCCAGGTCACGTGCCGCGCCGCCCCCGCCGCCCAGGCGATCAGCGGGTCGTCGGCGTTCGCGATGACCAGGCAGTCCGGCGCGTCCGCGAGCGCCTCCCGCCAGCGCCGGGCGATGAGCCAGATCTCGGCCGCCCGGTCCATCTGGTCGCGGCTCAGGTTCAGCAGCGTGACGACGCGCGGGTTCGTGGCCTCGATCACGGCGGGCAGGAAGCGCTCGTCGGTCTCCAGGACCGCCTGCGTCGCCTCGGGGGCCCGGCCGAGGGCCGAGGCCAGGCCCGCCTCCATGTTGGCGCCGAACGCGTTGCTGGCCACCTCCTGGCCGAGCGCGCCCAGCGCCGCGGTGATCAGCCGCGTCGTGGTGGTCTTGCCGTTCGTCCCGGTCACCAGGACGACCTGGCGCCCGACCGCGAGCAGCCGGAGCAGCTCGGGCTCCACCCGCAGGCCCAGGACGCCGCCGATGACCGACCCGTCGCCGCGTCCGGTCATCCTCGAAACGCGTCCGGCCGCGCCGCCGATACCCGTGGCCAGGCGGGCGCGCAGCGGTAGCTTGTTCATGGGCGCTGATGCTATCTGGCTACGCGGCCCGACTCACGCGCCACCGACGCCGCCGACGCCGCGGATGCCTGATCGTCGGCGCCGATGATGAACCGGCGGGGCCAGGACAAGACCGGCTCCAGCCAGCCGACGATGCCCATCTCACCTGCCGCCTTGCGCAGCTGCCCGCGGTGACTGACCCCGATGGCGACCGCGGCGAGGTCGTCGATGAAGCCGCGCTGATCGTCCTCGCCCAGCAGCACGGTCCAGGCCGGCAGCCGGTTGCGGGCGAGCTCCATCGACAGCGGATGGCGGCGCAGCCCGCTGACCCGCTGGCCGATCTTCACGTCGGCGCGGTCGGCCAGCCCGGGCAGGACGAAGTCCAGCCGGGGCGCGGGCGCGAACGGGTCAGGCTGCGGCCCGGCCAGCGGGCACGCCCGCTCGATCTCGTGCAGCCACTGCAGCTGCGGAATCACCCAGTCGGCTCCCGGCGCGGTTCCCGCGCCCTTGCCGCCGTCCAGCAGCCGTCGCGCGGTCGCGGCGCAGGAAGCGGCGAACCGCTCCGGGTCGAAGCAGGCCCGCACCGCCGTGGCGCGCCCCGCCAGCGGCCGTTCCAGGGCCGTGGCCAGCAGGCATTCCCGCAGCCGGGCTTCGAGATCCAGCCAGCGCTGGCGCAGCGCGACGGGCACCCTGGGCAGCGGGCTGTTGGTGAGATGAGCCAGGACCAGGGCCTCGGCCCACACCCGCAGCCAGGCGTCGTCGGGCGAGTTGGCCAGCAGGTCGGCGGCGCGGATCTCCAGCAGCGTGCAGGCCCGGCCGGCCGTGCAGGTAGGGCCGCACGCCGCCGATCGCCGGCCGTGGATCGGCGGGTGCGCCGACTGCGCCGCGCCGGCCGTGACGCGCTCCCGGCTACCGCCGAAGGGCACCCGGATCCGCAGCGGGCGGTCCATCCCGTCGGCGAAGACCGCGGCGATGCCCGGCCGCAGCGACACCACCTGCCGGGACTGGTCATCGTCCAGGTTCATCGCGGCGCCCACGACCTGCCGGTCATCGCTGGCCGGGAGCCGGTGCAGCACCTTGAGCGCCGTGTTCTTCACCACGTCGGGGACCAGCTTGACCGGGATCTGCTCGGCGATCACGATGCCCTCGCCGTAGGCGCGGATCTCGGCCAGCAGGCTGGCGAACAGCTCCACCGCGTGCGCGCTCGCGCCCTCCCGGTCCGCCCGCAGCAGCCGGTGGGCCTCCTCGATGACGATGACGTGGCGCAGCCCGTCGGCCGGGCCTGTCTTGGCGCGCATCCGCAGGTGCTCGACGATCTTGATGATCAGGGTGCCGATGAGGAACGCCTTATCCTCGTCGTTGGCGACGTCCTCGATCGCCAGCACGACGTTGCGCCGCAGCAGGGCGCCGATGTCGGCGGGGTGGCCGCCCTCGAAGAACCGGCCGGCCGAGCCGGTCCGCAGCGACCGCAGCCGCACCCCGACGAACCCGCGCACGTCCGCCTGCAGTTCCTGGCCGTAGCCGACCTCGTGGATGACCTCCAGCGCCGCGGACTCCAGCCGCGCCAGCGTCGGGACCGTCGGCGGCGCGGCGGCGCCCGGCAGCCCCGATCCGGTCACCGCGTCCCAGCCGCAGTCGGCGTAGGCCCGCTGCAGCGCCTGGGACATGATCTGCGGGAACGGCTCGCGGGCGTCGAACGCCGCCAGGAACAGCGCCCGGACCATGTCGATGTGCGCCTGTACCGGGTAGCCGGGCTCGGGGGCCAGCGGGTTGACCGACATCGGGACCGCCGCGGGGTCGGCCGGATTGATCACCGTCACCTGCCCCGTCCCCTCGATCCGCCCGGCCATCGCCGCGTACTCCGACTTGACCGGCTCGATCGCGAGCCAGCTGACCCCGGCCAAGGTGAGCTGCTCCAGGATGTGCCGCACCGTCTGCGACTTCCCCGACCCGGTCGCGCCGGTCACGAAGGCGTGCCGGTTCAGTGTGGCCAGCGGCACCCGGAACTGGCCGACGGGCCGGTCCTGGCCGTCCAGGATCGCGCCGAGGTCGATCGACTGCTCGTCGCTCATCTCACTGGTGACGTCGAAGTGGCCGGCGTCGAGCACCCGGATGCCGGGCACCTCGCCGCGCGGCAGGCCGGTCAGGGCGGCCAGCGCCCCGGCGGTCGCGGCGAAGGGCACCGCCGAGCCGTCCCGCGGATCGGTGAGCTTCGCCGCGAGCGCGTCGGCGAAGTCGTGGGCCGCCTCGGCGCTGCGCAGCCGGTAGGGGTGCGCCCGCAGGTCGACGGCGCCGACCAGGACGGGGGAGATCAGGCTCAGCTCCTGCTCGCTGGCCGCCCCGGCCAGCACGCGGACGTCCCACAGCCCGGCCTCGCGGTAGGAGTCCAGCTCGGCCAGCCGCCGCTGGGCGCGCTCCGCGTCGAACCGCGCGTGCTCCTCCTCATAGCGGCGCAGGACGTTGAGCTGGGCGCGCAGGTCATCGGTCTCGGCGTCGATGAGGTCGCTCGGATCGGCCACGATCAGCCAGCCGAACGGCCTGCCCATCAGGGTCTGCAGCGCGGCCTCGAACAGGGTGGGGAACGGCCCGGCGTCGCCTGCGCGCTGGCCGCGACGACCCTGACGGCCGGCGTCGCCGGCCCAGCCTGACCCCCCGGCCGCACTCGACCCGCCCGGCCCGCCCGGCCAGCCGTAGCCCGCCGGCTCGGCCGGCAGCGCCGGAGCCTGGCGTCCCGGGCACGGCCCCCAGACCAGCCGGTCCAGGTCCGCCAGCACATTCCCGGCGATAGGCAGGCCGCGGGCGCCCCAGGGGAAAAGCAGCTCCTCCAGCGGCAGGGGTCCGCCCACCGCGGGCTCCGGTTCCGGCGGCAGCTCGCCGGTCGGGCCGGGCAGCGCGGTCGCGGGCGCGGGCAGCGGCCCGGCGTTGGTGATCAGCTCCAGCGGCGCGCCGCCGCCCCGCGACAGCCAGCCGGCGATGAACGGCCGCCGGTGGGCGACCGCGTGCAGCGCCGCGGGCAGCACCGAGGCGTAGTCCCGGTCGGCGCTGCCGCCCAGGCAGCTAGCGCTGATGGCCTGAACCCGGTACCACGGGCCAGTCGCGCCCTCGCCAATTCCCGCTGTTCCGACCATATGGCGTGCATATCAGGCCAGTGCCGGTCCCTGCCACCCGAATGGCCCGGTTGGGCGGCGGGCGCAACGCCGCAGGCTACAGCTCCACGGTGCCGGCGATGCAGGTCACCGTGCCGCCGCCGACCCAGATCTGGCCCTCGCCATCGCGCGAGACGTGGACCCGGCCGCGGCGGCGCAGCACGGTGCCCTGGCTGGCCACATACGGCGCGGTGGCCCGGCCGGTGTCCAGCAGCCACTGCGCGAGCGAGGCGTTCAGGCTGCCGGTCACCGGGTCCTCCGCCATCGCGCCATCCTTGCGGAAGAAGGCGCGCACCTCGAACGCCTCTGGCGAGCCGTCCGGGTAAGGGCCCGCGATGCCCAGGTCCAGGTCCAGGTCCAGGTCGCCGGGCCGGACAGCGAGCACGGCGGCGGCGCTGGCCAGCAGGACACCGACCCAGCCGGGGCCGTTATCGACCCACTGCGCGTCCACGATATCGCCGCGGGCGATGTTCAGAACCTCGGCGATGCGCCCGGTCAACGACTCCTCGACCGGCCCGATGCGCAGCAGCGGCGGCGCGGCGAAGGCCAGCCCGGAGCTGACCAGGCGAACCGGGACCAGCCCGGCGGCGCATTCCTGCACGGTCACGCCCGCCGAGCGGGGGGTGCCGCCTGACGCCAGCCACGCGTGGCAGGTGCCCAGCGTGGGATGCCCGGCAAAGGACAGCTCGCGGCCCGGTGAGAAGATCCGGACCCGGTAGTCCGCCCCGTCGGCCCGCGGCGCCAGCACGTACGTCGTCTCCGACAGGTTCGTCCAGCGGGCGAACTCGTGCATCTGCTCATCGGTCAGGCCGTCGGCCCCGAGCACGACGGCGACCGGATTGCCCAGATACGGGACGGTGGTGAAGACATCGACCTGACGGAACTGGCGTGGCACTCCCGTCAGTCCGCCGGGCCCTCGGGTCCGTAACCGGCGTTGCCCAGCATGCGGCGCAGGTCGACCACCATCTGGACGTCGATGTCCTTGCGTGCGGGCGGATCGAGGTACTCGGTCTCGGCGCCGATGGTGGCGCTGAGCTTGCCGTCCCGGCTCTCCGTGACCGCGCCGACCGTCTCCAGCAGGGAGAGCACCGAGCGCCACTCGATGTTGTGGCTCACCGGGTGCTGGAAGATCTGGCGCAGCGTGGCCCGGTGATGATTGCTCAGGTGGATCGGCTCAGCGGGCGATGACATTCCTGTTCCTCTCTCAGGCCCGGTCAGGACCGGTCGTAACGGGTAGCCGCGATCCCGAGCCTACGCGCGCCGTACCGCCGCCCGCGTCAGGCTTCCCGGCGCGGTGGCCTGGGTCTCGTCCAGGCTCACCCCGGTGGCCGTGGGCAGCCCGATGATCGCCGGGTTGACGTCCGCCAGCACGACCCGGCGGCCGCCGGGGCCGGCGTAGGTCAGGAGCACCGCGCTCTGCGGGAGCTGCTGGAGCTCGTGCTGTTCCACCAGGAACTCGCGAGATCGCTGGGTGGCCGTGGCGAGGGACTCGCTGGCGGACAGCGCCTGCGACGTGCTCCAGCCCCAGGCCGTGCTGGAGTTGATGCCCTCGGTGATCGACACCGAGTCGGAGCGGGCGCGTGAGCTGCTGCGGTCGCGACTGGCCGAGTCGGTGACGTCACCGAAGGGCGCGAACGACCCGCCGTGGCTGCGGCCGCGACCGCGGCTGGCGCCGGTGGTGTCGGTCACCGACGCCGAGTCCGTCACCGAGTCCGCCGTGCCGACCGTGCTGGTGTAGGAGTCCCCGGTCGTCTCGGTCACCGACGTGCCGATCGTCTGGGTGAGCTGGCTGACCACGAACCGGTGCTCGGTGCCGATCTGCTCGGCCGCCACGCGCGCGTCCTGCGCGTTGCCCAGGCGCATGAAGGCGACGGCCGCGTTGCCGCGGCCCAGGCGGTCCCGCACGTGGGCCGGGATGGACCGGTAGCCCACCACCAGGCCCGCCCGCGAGACCTCGCACGCGTCGGCGAGCCGGTCCAGCACCTCCGGGCGCAGCCGCTCGGCGCCCAGCACGAAGAGCGTCTGCTGCCAGGGCCGGCCCGCCGGGGCCTGCCGCAGCGCGTGGGTCAGGGCGACGGTCAGGTAGCTGCCCAGCACCTCGTTGCCGACGGCGCCCGCCCGGCGGTCCAGCCAGGCCAGCCGGAGCATGCTGGGAGGCAGACTGGCCGGGGCGCCGCCGAGCGGCTCCAGCACCCGCAGCCGGGCCTCCATCGCCCAGGCCCGGTCGAGCACGACCCGCTCGGCCGCGCCCCGCCCGAACAGCCCGGTCAGCCGGTCCAGCTGGCCGGTGGTCAGCAGGCCCGCCCGGACGTCGTCGCGCGGATCTCCGACCTGGGCCAGCGCCCGCAGCGCGGCCATGAGCTGGCCGATCCCGGCGTCCGCGCCCAGGACCGCCAGGACCCGGCCGAGCAGGGCCGCGTCCCGGGCCGGATCAGCCGACCCGGACGGGCCCGCCGCGCCGGCCGGGCCGGGGCCGTCGCTGGCGCTGACGGTCATGGCCAGGACGTCGGCCAGCGCGCCGGCGGTCAGGCCGACCCCCAGGTCCAGCCGGGGCAGGTCGGCCGGCAGGACCCAGACCAGCGGGTCGATGCCGCAGGACCGGGCCAGCGCGAGGAGGTCACCGGCCACCGCGCCCTCGGTGAGGTCGAGCACGGTGACCTCTCCCCCGGCGGCGAGCCGGGGCGCGGCCACCGAGGTCAGCAGGGCCGACCAGCCCGCCAGGGTGCCGCCGGCCACGTCCACCCGGTGGATGCCGCCCGGCAGCCACACCGGGTACCACTGCGGCTGGCGGCGGAAGGTGGCACTGCGCTGCCGCCAGCCCGCGACCTGCCGGGCGTGCTCAGCCCGGCGCGCCGCCTGCTGCCGCTGCGCCGCGGCGCGGAACTCCGTGACCCGGCGGTCCTCGGCGGCCACCTGGTCGCGTAGCTGGCGCCGGCCGCGCCAGACGACCCGCGCGCTCGCGGCCCCGGCGCTCAGGCACGCGCCACCCGCCAGCACGGTCAGGCCCGCGTTCAGCACGCCGGCCAGCCAGCCCGCGCCGATCAGGCACGACAGCGCCGCGCAGCAGGCCCCGGCCAGCTTGTGGGGCCGGGCGAGACTGGTCTCCTCACGATGCTGAGCCGCGAGCCAGGCCGCGCTGACCTGCGGCGTTGGCCCGGCCTCCGCCGGCCCGGTCGCGGGCGGGCTGGTCGCCGGCGGCCGCGGTGGCGGGCCGGGATCGGGGCAGGTCAGGGCGTGCTGCCAGCCCAGGTAGACCCGGTCGGGACGGAATGCCGGGGCTGGCCATAGCCGGGTCGCCGGCTGCGGGCCGGCGGGAGGCGGGCCGGCGGGAGGCGGGCCGGCGGGAGGCGGGCCGGCGGGAGGCGGGCCGGTCACGGCGGGCCGGTCACAGCGGGCCGGCCCATGGGGCGGGCACCGACCGGCACGCCGGCTGGAATCGGCGCCGGGGCCCGCGCGCGAGAACAGCGAACTCGTCCTCGTCCTGCCAGCGCAGCAGATCGGCCACGGCCGGCCGGCTGCGCTCGTCCCGGACCGGGACTAGCTCGGCGAGGCGGGTCGCGAGCGCCTCGTCCACCGGGCCGGCGGCCACGACCACGTGCGCGGCGGGCGCGAGGCGCGCCGCCGCGGCGGCGCTCCCGGTCGACAGCAGGAGGACGGTCCCGGTGCGCGGCCCGAGCGCCGTCAGGTCGGCGAGGCTCTGCCGGGTGGCGCCTTCGCAGCCATGGACCCAGGCGAGGCAGTCGGCGCGCAGTTGCTGCTCGCGCAGGTCGCTCAGGACGGCCACGAGGTCCGCGATGGCGAGCCGGCCGACCATGGCGGCCGGCTCCCCGTGCGCAGCGCGATCGAGCGAGAAGACCACGCCGCCCCGGTCCCGCACCGCCTGCCCGACGCTGACCGGCGGCTGCGCCATGCGGGCCGGCGGCTGCGCCATGCGGGCCGGCGGCTGCGCCGCGGGAGGCCGGAGCCAGCGGCCGAGTGTGCTGGCGCGCAGCCGGTGCAGCTGGCCGCCGAGGGCGGCACCCACGGCCGGGTCGGCCGCGAGGGCGGCGGCCGATCCGGCGACCCGGCGGGCGAGCGTGTCGCGGTGCGGCAGGTGGCCGGGAACCCGCGACATCGCGCCGCGCAGCGCGGCGGGCTCCAGCAGCGCGCTGAGCCCCTCCAGGACCGTCCCGGCGGGCGGGGTGGCGGCCAGCACGGCGCACGCGTCCGACAGGTAACGCTGGCCTGCCTGTCGCTGCTGGTCGCTGAGGCCGGTCCAGTCGATCATCTGGGTCACCAGCCCCGCGGCCCGCGACGGCGAGTGGCCGCGGAAGGGCTCGTAGCAGGCAGGGCCCGCCGAGCTGAAGCGGCGCAGCGGGGCACCGGCCGCCTCGGCTACCGTCGCCATGGCCCCGGTGAGCCACTCGCTGCCGGTGAGGTCGATGACGATCACGGACTTGCGGCGCCGGATCGCCGCGCACGCGACCGGAAACCCGACCCGCGCCGCCGCCAGCGCATCGGCGCCGCCGACCAGGACGCCGCCAGCGGCGTCCGCCCAGGACAGCTCGGCCGGCCGGCCGGACGCACTATCCAGGCCCAGGCCGCAGCCGGCCCTGGTGACGAGGCCGCCGCCGGACAGGGCAGCCTCCGTCCTGCGTCGCAGGATCGCGTGGACGAGGCCAGGCCGATAGGCCGGCCCCGACCAGCCCAGCCAGGCCAGGATGGCGGCCTCCGCCGCGGCAGCCAGCAGGGCTAGCGGAAGCTGCCGGGGCACCCAGTGCGCGGCCCCGGAGAACGCCGCCGACAGGTGCAGCAGGCGAGCCGGATGCCCGGCGGTCCCCGCTAGATAGGCGGCCACCTGCCGCGGCCCGGCGACCAGTCCGCCGCTCGCCCGGCCAGGCCCGATCGCGGCCGTCCACACGGCGCCCACAGCCGCGGGAGCGACCAGCCACCACGACCGCCATCTGCTGATCCGGGCGGTGAGCACCGCGCAGCCCGCGAGGATCAGCGTGCCTTGCGCGAAGAGCAGTTGCGTGACCACTGCGGCCACGCCAATCCCGGCCGTTAACTCGGCTCGCCGGGAGCGGCCCGGCCGCGCGGGTAAGCCCGGACGCCGCGGCAGGCGGTCAGCGGCGCTGGCGGTGGACGCGGTGGACGCGGTCGGCACGGTGGGCACAGACATAACCGGTCAAGGTTCCCAGTCCTCAACCGCGTGTGTCCAGGCACCGGAGAAATTCCCGTCCTGTCCCTCGGCCAGCGGCGCCCGCGCCGACTGCAGCACGACCCGGAACAGTTCCGAGCGCAGCACGGCGACGGTCAGCGCCACGGGCCGGGCGTCGACCGGGTCATCGAACCGCACGGTGACGATCGTGGCCGGCTGGCCCGCCCGGAGCCGGAGGCTGCGAGCGACCGCTGGCGGGGGCGGCTGCATCTCGATGTGCAGGGCCTGCGGCCGCCCCGCCAGCGGCGGGCCGACCTGGTCGGCGCCCCCGGCGCCCCCGGCGCCCCCGGCGCCCCCGGCGCCCGGCCCGGCCGCGGCCCACAGGGGCAGCAGGCTCAGCGCGTCCGGAAGTGCCAGGCCCCCATCCGCCCCGGCGGGCCTGACCACGTCCGCGGGCAGATAGGTCGTCGAGCACGCGGCCGGCTCGCTCCCCGCCGTCCACAGGAACCTGACCACGCACACCGCGTCGGAGGTGGCCAGGCCGAGGGCCCAGCCAATGTCCTCAGGGACCCGGCGCCACGAGACCTGGCGGCTGCGGCAGGAAAGCTCGCCGCCCATCGGGTCGAGGGAGGAGCTCAGCCCCGACACGCCCTCCAGCTCGATCAGGTACTCAGCCGGGCTGGCGCGATAAAGCTGGCCGTCCGCGAGCCGGCGGATCAGGTGCCGGCTGACTAGCTCCCCGACCGCGGCATCGATCTCGGCGGGGGTGACGTTGTAGCGGCGCGCCAGCGCCGTATGCCGGGGCAGCCGCCAGCCTGGCTCGTGATGGACCAGCGCGGCCGCCAGTCGCCCGGCGAGGACGCTGCCGCTGGACTGGCGGTTCCCGTCCTCGTGCGGGGCGGGCTCGGCGCCCGCGTGACGGCCTAGCCAGTCAGCCTCGGAGTGTTCCGCGGTCACCCTCACTCACTCCGCGTGCCGCCGGGACCGCGAGATAATCACCCGTGCCAGGATGATGATCAGCAGTACAAAGACCAGCAAGATCAGCGCTGCGTCGTAGGAGAGGTCCTGGGACTCCTTGCCGTACTGGTAAAAGGAGAAGATCGGATAGGTCAGGAACGCCACCGGCGAGTGGGTCAGGGCCAGCGTCGGGTTCTGGTCGTTCCAGCCGGCGGTGGTGAGCAACGGCGCCGTCTCGCCGACCGCGATCGCCATCGCGACCAGCAGCCCGGTGATGACGCCCGGCAGCGCCGACTTCAGCACGATCTTCCGCAGCGTCCAGAATGCCGGGATGCCCAGCGCCTCGGCGCCCTCGCGATAGGAGCTCGGCACCTGCCCGAGCGCCGACTCGGTGGCCTTGGTGATGTAGGGAATGGAGATCACCGAGAGCACGAGCACCGCGGGGAGCAGGCTGAATCCCCAGTGCAGGCCGACGACGAGCGTCACGTAGCCCACGTAGCCGAGCACGATAGACGGAATGCCGGCGAGCACCTCGTAGGCGCCGCGCAGCACCCCCTGGTGCCGGCCCCTGGCGAACTCGCTCAGGTACAGGCCGGTGAGCACGCTGATCGTCCCGCCGATCACGAGCACGCAGACCGCCAGCAGCAGGGTGCCGAGCACCGCGTTCTTCAGCCCGCCCGTCGTGCCGGTGGTGTCGGTCGTCAGCACGCTGAAGTGGAAGTTGGGCACGGCCCGCAGCACGATCCCGCCGGCCAGCCAGATCGTGGGCAGGACGACCACGGCGAGGCCGACGAAGCACAGCCCCCAGAACGCGACGTTGGCGACCTTCCGGCGGGCCGGGACTTCGGGCCAGTCGCCGTCGCTGCCGCCGCGCGATCTGGCGGGGACCGGGGCCGGTCCGCTTGTTGCGCTCATCTGCTACAACCCCCTGCCGACCGGGAGCGCGGTGCCGGACACCTTGCGGACCAGCAGCCGGGCGACGATGTTCGCGCTCAGGGTGATGATCATCAGCACCAGGGCCAGCTCGGCCAGCGTCCGCACGCTGAACTTGCTCGCGTCGCCGAACGCCGAGTCGAGTTCGGTGACGATGGTGGCGGCTATGGTCGTCATCGCGCCGTAGATGTTTCCCGGGATCGAGCCGAGCGCGAACCCGCACGTCATCGCCACCGCGATGGTCTCGCCGAGGGCGCGGCCCAGGCCGAGCACGACGGCGCCGATGATGCCGCTGCCGACCCAGGGCAGGGTGACCCGCCGGGCGCATTCGAAGTCGGACATGCCGAGCGCGACGGCGCCCTCCCGCGGCAGGATCGGGACCTGCCGGATGAGGTCGCGGCTGGTGGCGGCGACGATCGGAATCACCATCACCGCCAGCACCAGGCTTGAGACCAGCAGTCCCTGCCCGTTGCCGGTGCTGCCCCGGAAGTAGTTCAGTACCGGCACGTCGGGCATGTTATGGGCGATGAACGGTGCGATGTGGTGGGCGATGAACGGCCCGAACGTCAGCGCTCCCCACAGTCCGACCACCACGCTGGGGATCCCGGCGAGCAGTTCGAGGAACCCGCCAACGAGGCTGGCCAGCCGCCTGGGAAGCCGCTCGACGATGATCAGCGCGGCGCCGATGGACACGGGGACCGCGATGATGAGGGCGATCGCCGAAGTCAGCAGCGTGCCAACGATCTCGGCCAGCACGCTGAACTGCGAGCCGGCCAGATGCTCGACGCCATTGGTCTTCACGATGGCGGCGTTGTAGCCGCCGCCCTGGCTCCAGATGCTATGGGCGAAAAAGCCCCAGCCATTGAGCCTGATCGCGGGTATCGCCTCTACCACGAGGGTGACCAGGACGAACAGGAGCCCGGCCGCCGGGAGCAGGGCGAAGGCAAAGCCCACCCAGCGGACCGAGTTGTCACCGCCGAGGGCAGCGCCGAGCCGGCGGGGAAGCGGGCGCTTGCCCGCCTCCCCCTCCGGCCGCAGCACATCTGCTGACGTGGGCACTACGTCAGCCGCCGATCTTGGCAATCTGCGCGTCGGACTTGGCTACCACGCTGGAAGGCAGCGGCTGGAAATTCACCGAGTCCAGGTAGGTCTTCGCGTCCTGGCCGGCGTGAACCGCCCAGTGCAGGAACGCCCGGATGGTCTCGGCCTGAGCCGCGTTGGACTGCTTGGTCTGCACGATCGCGTACTCGTAGTTGACAATCGGGTAACCGGTAGCCGCCGGGCCGTTGATCATCGAGATGGTCTCGCTGGCCGGCGTCTTGGCCGTGAACGAGGCCGCGGCCGCCGAGATGCTCGACGCCGTGGGCTGGACGTACGCGCCCACCGCGTTCTTGAGCGAGGCCTCACCGAGCTTGGCTGCCTGAGTCTTCTGCAGGTAGCTGACGCCGATGTAGGCGATGCACCCCTTATTGGCGGCGCATCCCGTGACCATGCCGCTGTTCCCGGTCTCGGCCAGCGCGCCCGGCACCGACGGCCAGCTGACCGCGGTGTTGACGTTGGCCGAACTCCAGTTGCTGGGCGCCTGGGCGTTCAGGTAGCTGGTGAACAGGAACGTGTCACCCGAGCTGTCGGCCCGGTGCAGGGGAATGATCTTCATGCTCGGCAGCGCCGCGCCGGGGTTGAGCGCCTTGATCGCCGGGTCGTTCCAGGTGGTGATCTTCCCGGAGTAGATCTTGGCCAGCACGGAGCCGTCGATCTTGAGGTTATTCACGCCGGGCAGGTTGTAGTTGATCTGCTGGGCAGAGATCGCCAGCGGGATGTTCAGCAGGCCCGGGTACTTCGCCACGTCGGCGCTGGACAGGTAGGCGTCCGACGCGCCGATGCTGACCGTGCCGGTCGAGGCGTCGGTGATACCCGTGCCGGAGCCGGTGCCGGCGGTGGTGACCGTCACCTGCGGGTACAGCTTCTGATAGTTGGTTGACCAGGTGCCGAACAGCGGAAACAGGAGCGTGCTGCCGGTCTCTGTGATCGATTCGGTCGACGCGGGGGGCGCAGTGGGCAGGGCGGGCCCTGCCGCCGCCGCCGTTGATGAAGATGCTGCCGCGGGTGATGAGGATGAACTCGAACTGCCGCTACTACCGCAGGCCGCAAGCAGCGCGACCGGGACCACAGCGGCCGCCGTGTACACCAAACGTAGTCGTCTGGCCACCGGGGAATACTCCTTCAGTCATGCACGCTAAAGCGTGCGCAACGCGACTCGCACGCGGCGCGTGCGATGGGGCCCGCCAATTGGCGGGTCTTGCGCCCGGCCGGCGGGAGTGCCTTCCCGACGGCCGGGTGGTCTATGTCAGCCGAAACGCCCGCTGACGTAACGGGCGGTCTCGTCCTCGGCCGGGTGCTCGAAGAGCTGCCTGGTCGGCCCGTGCTCGACCATCCGGCCCCGGTTGAGGAAGATGGTCCGGTCGGCGATCCGGCTGGCCTGCTGCAGGTTGTGCGTGACGATGATCACGGTCAGGCTCGGCACCAGCCTCCGGACCAGCTCCTCGATCGACTCCGTCGCCATCGGGTCCAGGGAGGACGTGGGCTCGTCCAGCAGCAGCACGTCCGGGCTGATGGCCAGGGCGCGGGCCAGGCACAGGAGCTGCTGCTGGCCGCCGGACAGCCGGAACGGGGAGTCCTTGAGCCGGTCGCGGACCGCGTCCCACAGCCCGACCTCGGACAGCCGCTGCTCGGCGATCTTCTTCAGCCCGGACTTGCCGGCGACCTTGTGCGCCCGTGCGCCGGCGACCACGTTGTCCATGATCGACATCGGAAACGGGTTCGGCCGCTGGAACAGCATGCCGACCTTCTGCCGCAGCGACATGAGCTCCACGCGCGGGCTCCAGATGCTGCGGCCGTCCAGCGTGACGTCACCAGCGTGCCGGTAGCCGGTGACCTTGTCATTCATGCGGTTGAAGGTGCGCAGCAGCGTCGTCTTGCCAGATCCGGTCGGGCCGATCAGGGCTGTCACCGCCCCGCGCTGCACGTCCACGGTGACGTTGGACAAGATCGCGCGCTGGCCGAAGCTCAGGGTCAGCTCCGCCGTGCAGAGGATGGGATCGGCCGGCCCGGCGGACTCCCGCCCGGCGGACTCCCGCCCGGCGGACTCCCACCCGGCGGACTCCCACCCGGTCGCAGCCGGCGCTCGCGCATCCGACGGATTGGCCGGGTTAGCCGGGTTAGCTTCGATCGACATTTCGGTATCCCGCCCCTGTCGCCTCAGACCAGCGGCCAGCTTCTGGCTGCCGTAACCTTTCTAGGAGGCCAAGGTGTCCGGTAGTTGAACGCAGAGTGGACGGGTAAGCGACGAGCAGATGGCAAGAAGGGGAACACAACGATCGTGGCGGCTCCCCCGCCTCACGCGGGAGCGCCGCCACGATCTGCGCTCAGCTGAACTCAGCTGCGTTCAGCTGAATCAGGTTCCCCGAGGGGTCAGACCGCTACCTCCAGGTTGACGATCTTGCCGGTCGCCGCCGAGACGGCCTGCTGCGCCCGCACCCCGCCGGGCGCGAGGATGCGCAGCGTCCAGGTGCCCGGCGCGGCGAAGAAGCGGAATCCGCCGTCCTCGCCGAGCGGCACCTCGGCGACAAACTCCCCGTCGCCGTTCAGCAGCCGCGCATAACCGGTGCCCACCGGCGAGCCATCCTTGGTCACCTGGCCCTGGACCACTGCCTGGTTGCCGGCATCGGTGATGGCCGCACCGCCGGCCGGCGCGCCGCACCCCGCGGCAACGGCCTGCGTGCCCGCGGCTTGCGTGCCCGCGGCTTGCGTGCTTCCCGCGCCCGCGCTCATGACTCGTCTCCGGTCTTGATCGGGACGCCGACCAGGGAGCCGTACTCGGTCCAGGAGCCGTCGTAGTTCTTCACGTTCGGCTGGCCGAGCAACTCGTGGAAGACGAACCAGGTGTGCGCGGAGCGCTCGCCAATCCGGCAGTACGCGATCGTGTCGATGCCGAAGTCGACTCCCGCCGCGGAGTACACGGCGCGCAGGGCGTCGTCCGACTTGAACGTGCCGTCCTCCTCCGCCGCCTTGGACCAGGGCACGTTCCTGGCGGTGGGGATGTGCCCGCCGCGCTGCGCCTGCTCCTGGGGCAGGTGGGCCGGCGCGAGCAGCCGCCCGGCGAACTCGTCCGGGGACCGCACGTCGACCAGGTTCTCCTTGCCGATCGCGGCCAGGACCTCGTCCCGGAATGCGCGGATCGAGAGGTCCTGGTCCTGGGCGGTGTAGCTTGTCGCCTCGCGCTTGGGTACCTCGGTGACCAGCTCGCGGGACTCCAGCTCCCACTTCTTGCGGCCGCCGTCGAGCAGCTTCACGTCCTGGTGCCCGTACAGCTTGAAGTACCAGTACGCGTACGCCGCGAACCAGTTGTTGTTTCCGCCGTACAGGACGACGGTGTCGTCGTTGGAGATGCCACGCTGCGACAGCAGCGCGGCGAATCCGCCGGAGTCCACGAAGTCGCGGCGAACCGGGTCCTGCAGGTCCTTCTTCCAGTCGATCTTGACTGCGTTGCGGATATGGCCCTTGTCATAGGCGCTGGTGTCCTCGTCGACCTCGACGAGCACCAGGCCGGGATCACCGTTGTGGGCCTCGACCCAGTCGGCGTCCACGAGGACGTCGGAACGGCTCATAGTGAAACCTCCTTGTCAGCTTCAGCCGGGATCAGGCGCTGCTGGCCCGGCCAGATACGTCGGATGAGCAGATACATCTCACAGCCCAGGCACAGGCCGAGGACGCCGTTCAGGAACGCGGCGACGAACCCGGCGGCAGCCGCCGCCATGCCCAGCGCCGCCACGCCGCCGGCGTAACCGATCACGCCGACGACACAGATAACCAGGCCCGCACCCTGGGCAAAACGCGGCGGAGCCGCCGGCTCTAGCTCTCCCGGCGGGCCCAGCCGCGGCCTGATCAGCCATCGGTAGACCAGCCCGTACGGCGACATCGGCAGGCCGAACACCGTCCCGATGGCGAAAAACAAGCCCTGCACCGCCAGCAGCCACACACTGCCGGTCAGCAGCACCACCGCAAAAACGATCATGGTGATCAGCGCGCCGAACCGCGGGCCTCTGCGATCGATCTCCATCAGGTGCACCTCTTCGGGCTCATGCGGGTCATCTCATGTCGGCCATCTCGTGGCGGGAATCCCGCGGGCTCAGCCACGGAAGCACGAGCCGGCCGGCCGCAGTCAGCCGCGGGATGGCTGCCCCGTGGCTGTCCCCGTGATTGTCCCCGTAACAGCGTCAGCCGCCCGGCACTCGCCGTGACCTGCGTCAGCGCGGAGCTCGCCCCCGGCTAGACCGCTGGCTGGGAACCCGGACGGCAACAGATGGCCGTCGAGACACGGCAGAAATCCACCGCGCGGCGCTTGGTCAGCACAGCGCGCCGCGATGGGACATGACGACCACGGAAGGTCCGGATGGTCTCAGGCACGTCATCGATGCTATGCGGGGTCACGTCCGGTGTCACTATCCTGTTTCCGGACCTGATGAATAGGGATTACCGCGATCAGCGGCACCGGTCTCGACCGCTTCGCCCAGGGCGCCGATCACGTCCGCCTTCCGGGGCTGGCCGCTCGCCCGCCGCACGATACGCCCGTCGGCGGCCAGTACGAGCACTGTAGGGGTCCGCAGGACGCCCACGGCGCGGACCAGGTCCAGCCGCGACTCCGCGTCGATCTCGATGTGCGCCACGCCCTCGGTCAGGCCGGCCACCTCGGCCAGAATCCGGCGGGTGGCCCGGCACGGCGCGCAGAATGCCGAGGAGAACTGCAGGAGCGTGGCCCGCTCACCCAGCGGCTGTCCGATCTCGGTCATGGTGACCCGGGTCCCGTCGGCCGCCAATGTGCCCGCCGCCGCCGCCGGCACCGCGCTGACCGGGAGCCCGGCACCCGTTACTGATCCCGGCTCCGACGCCAGCACCTCCGCGGGGCGGCGCGGGCTGCGCATCTTGCCGTTGGTCAGCTGCCAGGTCACACCCAATGCCGTCGCCACGGCCACCGCCGCCACGAGCGCCACCACTCCTGCTGTCACGACGCCTTCAGCGCGCAGACCGGCCAGCACATTCCCGACTGCTGGCATATTCCGTCAGCTGGCCGGGATGCTGATCAGCGTCTGCCCGCCCGAGGTGATCGCGAAGCCGTGCACGCTGCGGGTGGCCACCGCAGAGGACTCCGAGTACCAGTGCTGGCCGTAGCCGGGACCGATCGTCCAGGACCCGGCGGCCGACCTCTGGCCAGCCGCGTTGATAACCCAGAATCTGCACGCGGTCCCTGGCGCGATGCCCTTCACCGACACCCGCATCGCCGTCCCGTTCCACGGGGTGGCCGAGTAGCGGACCTCGCTGGTGACGTGGGCGTTGCTGGCTCGCGCCACATCCTGTGACGAGGTGACCGCCGCCCGAGGCTGATGGGCCTCCACCACCGCGGCCGTGCCGCCGGCCGCGATGGCCGCCGCGGCGGCCAGCGCGAGGACCGAGCGCCACCTGCGGGTTCGCCGCCGCACGGCGACCCGGCGCAGCAGCGCGTTCAGCAACTCAGCCGGCGGCTCGTCCATGTCGGGCAACCCGTAACCGCCCTCGCTCAGCCGCTCGGCGTCCACCAGCGGAACCCGCCCGAGCAGCGCCGGAAGCCCGGCCAGGCCGCCCAGTTCCGCACGGCAGACCCGGCAGTCGGCAAGGTGAGCATCCACGTAGGCGCGCTCGACCGGATCGATGGCGCCGACGATGTAGACGCCCAGTAGCTGGCGGATCTCGCGGCAGGCGGGCCCTGCTGGCCCCGTCATGCCAGTCATCCCAGTCATGGGGCGAGCCCCCGTTCTTCCAGCGCCAGCTTGAGCGCGCGGAGCGCGTAGAACGTCCGCGATTTGACGGTACCTGCGGGTATCCCGAGTACGGTCGCAGCCTCGGCCACGGACCGGCCGTGATAGTAGGTTTCGAGCAAGACACCGCGGTGCTCGAGCCGCAGCGACCTGATGGCGTCGGCGACCGCCCAGGATTCCAGGGCACGCTCCGCTTCATCCGGGACCGACAGCAGTTCGAGGGCGCCCTCACCCACCTCGTGCGGTCGCGCCTTTCTTGCCCGGAACGAGTCGACGGCCAGGTTACGGGCGACCGCGAACAGCCATGGCCGGGCCGGCCGATCAGCGATTGCCTCCGGGTGCAGCCACGCCCGCAGCAGGGTCTCCTGCACGATGTCCTCCGCGCGCTGCCGGTCCCCGCTCATGAGGTGCAGCGCATATCGCAGCAACGGGCCCGCGTGCTCCGAGTAGAGCGCGCGCACCAGTTCCTCGTCAGACGCCGGACCTCGCTGGTGTCGGGCGCCTGAGCCGTCTTGCCCAGCCACGCCTACCAGAACGCGTCGCAAGCTCGGGTGGTTCACGCTTTTTTCCGCTGCGTCCCAGCTAGCTGGCCCGAGTGGCCCGGATGGAGGCTAGCCGCCCGCGAATGGCGGCAGTACCTCGATGATGGCGCCGTCGGCCAGGGCCACCGCCTCGGCGGCCCTCGTCCCGACCGGATGCCCGTCGATCAGGAAGGACGACCGGGCCAGTACGGCGCCCAGCCTGCTGCCGCCCGCGGCCGCCGCGCGCCCCGTCCCGGAGCGGTCATCGCGGTCGCGGGCGCCTGCGGCGGCCAGCGCCGCGGCGAGGGTATCCGCGGTCACGATCTCCTCCGCGACGCCGGCTGCATCCTTCGCTGCGGCCCAGTAGCGCATGGTGACGATAGCCATGTCAGCTATCCTCGCTCATAACGACCTCGGACAAAGGCGACCCCGGGTCCTTGTGGGAGTACATGGGCAGAGCTTTCCCGCGGATCGCGCCGCGGGCCGGAGGTGGCAGCGGGTTGAGCAATGTGCTCTTGCTAACAGGCGGGCACGAGACGCCGGCTGAGATCCTGCCGTCCCTCACCCTGCTGCCGCACGCTGTCCGGGTCGCCCCGGCCGTCGCGGCGTCGGTGGGCGTGCTCCCGGCGCCGGACGCGGTGCTGGTGGACGCGCGCCGCGACCTGGTGCAGGCCAAGCGGCTGCTGCAGGCTCTGCGCAGTATCGACCGAGCCACTCCCATCCTGGTCATCGTCACCGAGGGCGGCTGGGCCGCTCTCGCCGCCGACTGGGGCGCGGACGACATCGTGCTGCACACCGCCGGCCCCGGCGAGGTCGAGGCGCGGCTGCGGCTGGCCGTCGGGCGCGCCGCCGGGACCAGCCTCGAGCAGGGCGGCGAGATTCGCTCCGGCGAGCTGGTCATCAACGAGACCACGTACTCGGCGCGGATGAACGGGCGCTCCCTCGACCTGACCTTCAAGGAGTTCGAGCTGCTCAAGTTCCTGACCCAGCAGCCGGGCCGGGTCTTCACCAGGGCCCAGCTCCTGCAGGAGGTCTGGGGCTACGACTACTTCGGCGGCACCCGCACGGTGGACGTGCATGTCCGCAGGCTCCGGGCCAAGCTGGGGGCGGAGAACGAGGCGCTCATCGGGACCGTGCGCAACGTCGGGTACCGGTTCGTGCCCGCCAAGGGCGGCCACGGCCGCCCGGCGGACGGTGACGCCGACGGCCCGGCTGAGTCGGCTCCGGGCGCGCCAGCTCCGGGCGAGCCAGCTCCGGGCGCGCCAGCTCCGGGCGAGCCAGCTCCGGGCGAGCCAGCTCCGGGCGAGCCAGCTCCGGGCGATGGCGATCCGCCGTCGCAGGGCGGCGAGCCAGCCGCCAGCGCCCCCGCGACCGGCCACACCCAGCCGCCCGGAGACAGTGCAGCCGGAGACAGCGCAGCCGGAGACAGTCGCGCGACCACCCGCCCAAGAGCCGGTTCCGCCCATGCCGACAGATAGTCCTCCAGGCGATCCGTCAGCCGCCGGCTCCGCCGCGGCGGCGGACGCGGCGGACGCGGCGGATGTCGAGGTCAGCGGCCTGCTCACCGAGCCCCAGGCCGCTGAGGTGCTCAATCTCGCCGAGCGGGCGGCGCGGGAGGACGGGGTCGGCCCGCTCTCCGAGCACGTGATGCTGTACCTGCGCTACGGCGGCGATCGCCAGGCTCGCAACTTCCTGCTCTGGCGCGACGGAAGTCTCGCGGGATACGGGCATCTCGACCCGACCGACCCGGTGGCCGCGCCGAGCGGCGAGATGATCATCGATCCCGCGTTCCGGCACCGGGGGCTCGGCCTGACGCTAGCGCGTGCCCTGATCGCCGAGGCCGGAGACCGCGGGCTGCGGCTGTGGGCCCACGGGGATCTGCCTGCCGCGACCAGGCTGGCGGCGGCGGCCGGCTTCCGGCGCACCCGCGCGCTCTGGCGGATGCAGCGCTCGCTGCACGGCCAGCTCGGCGCGCCGGAGCTCGCCGATGGCCTCCAGGTCCGGGCATTCCAGGCCGGCCAGGACGAGGACGCCTGGACGGCGCTGAACCGCAAGGCGTTCGCCCGGCACCCCGAGCAGGGCACCTGGACCAGCGAGGACCTGAACCTGCGGGAGCGGGAGCCCTGGTTCGACCCGGCCGGGTTCTTTCTGGCCGAGCGGGACGGCCGACTCGTCGGCTTTCACTGGACGAAGATGCACGGGGCTACCGACCACGGGGCTACCGACCACGGGGCTAGCGACCACGGGCACGAGCCCATCGGCGAGGTCTACGTCGTCGGCGTCGACCCGGACGAGCGCGGCACCGGACTCGGCCGCGCGCTGACGCTGATCGGGCTGCGCTACCTGCGGGACAGAGGGCTGGCTCAGGTCATGCTGTACGTGGACGAGGACAACACTCCGGCCATCAAGCTGTATGAGTCACTCGGATTCACGCGCCGGGACACCGATGCCATGTTCACGCACGCGCCCCAGTAAGGGCTCAGCCTGCCCCGACGGGCGAGGCCGTTCTCGGCTGCAAGCCCAGGACGTCATCGAGCTCGGCCAGGGTCAGCGGGCGGTCGCTGACCGCCACGGCGCTGAGCACCTCGGCATACAGCTCGATCTCATCGAGTGCCACCAGGTCGTGGACACGAAAGTCGAAATAATCCTCCATCGCGCCCACCTCCATCGCCGACCGAAAACACGAGGACTCGTTCAGGTTACGGCGAAGGCCTATGCCCGCGCATCACCCATCAGGGCCATTTCCACACCACCCGCAAAGCGGGTCGATGCCGTCACCTGCGGACGAAACTGCAGGTCTGTCCCAACATGTCAGGTTAGGACCGGCCCATTCGGGCTATCCGCGCCGTCCGCGCCGTCCGGGCCGTCCGGGCCGCTCCAGCGGACGTCCCGGTGCACGGCGGCCCGCCGGACGTAACGCATCGCGGTGTCCGTGAAGACCGCCCGGTCTGCGTCGGTCAACTCGCGCACGATACGACCCGGCACTCCGGCGATGAGGACGCCCGCCGGGAATTCCCGGCCCGGCAGCACCACCGTTCCCGCCGCCACCAGCGAGCCGGCCCCGATCCGCGCGCCGCCCAGCACGATAGCCCCGATCCCGACCAGGGCACCCGCCCCTACCTGGGCTCCGTGCACGGTAGCTCGATGCCCCAGGCTGACCCGGTCCTCGAGGATCACGGGCTGGCCGGCATCGACGTGCAGGCAGCACAGGTCCTGGATGTTGCACTCCGCGCCGACGACGATCTCGTCCTCGTCGGCACGCAGCACCGACCCGTACCAGACGCTCGCGGCCCGGCCCAGGCGGACGGCCCCGACCACCACAGCGCCGGGCGCGATCCACGCCTCCGGGTGGACCACGGGTGCCGCGTCGCCGAGCGACCCGGTCAGCCGGGAAGCTGTCACTGCTGCCTCCGTTTCCTCCGTGCGGATCTGCCACTGGCGGGCCAGGACGGGCCACAGGACGACCCGCCGGCGGGGGGGCCGCGCCCGCTGGAGCGGCCGAGGATCGGCCAATAGGCCAGGCCGGAATTGTGCCACGCCGTCGGTCATTCGCAGCGCGGCGGCCCATAGGCGGCCTTCCGCGCTGCCCGGAAACCGCGGTATCGCGAATAGCGCGATACCTGGCGAGACGAGAATCAGGACAAAACATCGTTTCGGTTGCGCGGACGGCCCCTTCGGGACAGAGTCGACCCGGACATCTTTGCATTGGAAGCACGTCCGGGAGGTTGGCGGACCCAGCCGGTCCGGACAGGCATTGCAGCCCAGCCGCAGGGCCGGCACCACCGCACCGGCTAAGTTCGCGAGAGCCGAGCCGGCCGGTCCTGCCTGAACCACCGACGGGTGTGAACCATGAGCGAAAGTAACGACTTCCACGCCGACCCGAACCATGAAGATCTATTCGAGCGAGAGATGCGCGGCTACAGCCGCCGCCGGGTCGACGAGTTCGTGGCGAAGACCCGGAGCCAGGTCCGTGACCTGGAGGACCGGCTGTCGCAGGCGCTCGACGCCAACGAGCGGCTGCGCCTGGAGCTTTCGTCGGCACGCGAGGCATCGGCCGAGAAGCCAGCGCATGAGGAGATCAGCGAGCGGATCGGGCAGATCCTGAAGCTGGCCGAGGATGAGTCCAAGGCCCAGCGCGGACGCGCGGACGAGGAGATCGCCAAGCTGCGCGACCTGGCGCAGCAGGAGACGGCCAAGCTCCGCGAGGATGCCAAGGCCGAAACGGACAAGACCCGCGCTGAGGCCCACGAGCAGGCGGAGCGGATGCTCAGCGCCGCTCAGGAGCAGGCCGAGAGCACGGTCGCCAGCGCGACCACCGAGGCGGACAAGGCCAGGAACTCCGCCAGGAGCGAGGCCGAGCAGGCGGTCAGCGAGGCCACCAAGCAGGCCGAGAGCGCCGTGGCCACCGCCAAGGCGCAGGCCAAGCAGCAGCTTGACGAGGCGACGGCTAGGGCCACGGCGATCCATGACGGGGCTGAGCGGCGCCTGAACCTGCTGATGTCCCGGCACACCGAGGCGATCCGCAGGCTGACTGAGATCCGCGACGTGGTCACGACGCTCGTGGCGGGCGAGGCGGCACGTGGCTCGCTGGAGGAAGAGGTCGCCAGGGCCGTTGCCGCAGCGCAGGCCGAGACCAGTGGCGGCCAGCCGCCTGCGGCCACCGGCGGGCGCGCCGGCCAGCCGGCAGAAGGCAGGCGCGGCCCGGCCACCGCGGCCCAGGCCCCGGCCGCGCAGGTGGCCCGGTCAGCGACCGGTTCCCCGGCTCAGCGCCCGGCCCCGGCCGGGAGCATGACAGCGGCCCAGGCCGGCGCTGGCCCAGACTCGCCTGGCGTCGCGTCTAGCGCGGGCGCCCCTGGCGGATCGGGCCAGCAGGCCGGCAAGCCGCCAGCCACGGCGTCCGCAAGCCGGACCGCCCCCTCGGCTACCGCGTCGGCCATGGCTCCGGCGTCGCGGCCGGCCAGCGGCCAGCCCGAGAACGCGCGGCACGCGGCTTCCCCCGGGCTGTCGGCCGACGGCGACGACCGGACCGACAGCCTCCGCGGCGTGCGGGACTTACCGGCCCAGGGCCAGCAGCCGCGGGACTAACCCGGTCGCGGCAGGCAGAGCCCCGCTGAGCGCGAGCACAATGGCCCGTCACGGCGACGTGACGGGCCATTGCCATGCCGGTGGCCAGGTGCCCGAGGCGCCCACGCCGCTGGAGGGCCGACGGTGAACGGGCTAGCCGGGCAGCATATCCAGCCGCCGCAGGATGACGCCCTCCCGCAGCGCCCACGGGCAGACTTCCAGTTCGGGCAGGTCAAAAATGTCCATCGCCGCGTCGGCCACGATGGCGCCGGCCGCTAGCTGCGGAGCGCGGCCGGTGGATACTCCGGGCAACTGGGCCCGCTCCGCGACCGTGATCCGGGCCAGCCGCTGCGCTAGCTCGGTCACATCAGAATGCCGTAGCATCCGCCTGATGTAGGGGCCATCACTGGATGGCGCCGCACCGGCGATCCTGGCCAGCTGACGGAAGGTCTTCGAGGTGGCGACCGCGTGCGTGGGCCGCCCTTCCCGGAGCACGGCCCCGGCGGTGGCGGCTATCTCGGCCCGGACGTGCTTGCGCAGCCCCCGGACGTCGTCAGGTGACGGCGGATCGCCGGGGAGCATCTCGCGCGTCAGGCGCCCGGCGCCGAGCGGCAGCGAAACCGCCACGGCGGGATCCTCGTCCAGCCCCGCCGCGATCTCCAGCGAGCCACCGCCGATGTCGAGCACCAGCAGCCTGCCCGACGACCAGCCGAACCACCGCCGCGCCGCCAGGAAGGTCAGGCGCGACTCATCGGAGCCCGGCAGCACGCGGACGGCCACCCGCGTCTGGGCCTCGATCTGGCTGAGGATCTCATCCCCGTTGGCCGCCTCGCGGACGGCGGAGGTCGCGAACGCCAGCATCTCGTGCACGCCCTTGTCCTCAGCAATGCGCAGCGCCTCGTCCACGAAGGCCCGCAGCGCAAGCGCGCACTCATCGGTCAGCCGGTTCCCGCTGTCCAGGTGCTCGCCGAAGTGCAGCTCAGCCTTGTGAGAGAACGCGGGGATCGGGCGTGCGCCCCGATGAGCGTCCACCACCAGCAGGTGGACAGTGTTCGAGCCAACATCCAGCACACCTAGTCGCATAACTTGACGCTACTAGCAGGAAACGGCCCCGGTCCCGTTCAGGTAACGGCATGCGCCGATAGTTCCCCCGCTGGCGCCCACCGCCTGGTCCCGCAGAGCCAGAGCAGGGCGACCGCCGCGGCCACCAGCACGAGCGGCACGATGCCCCGGGACAGCACGTTGTTGAACTGCGACAGCCAGTGCGGCCTGAGGGTCGTGTAGAACGTGACGCCGGGAAGCTCGGCGACCGTGGCCGCCAGCGCGCGAGCCACGACCACCCAGTCCAGCCGGGTCGCGGGCATGAGCGCGACCAGCGGGAAGATCATCGCGTCGTACCAGGGGCGCTGCTGCGGCGAGAAGACGAGCCAGGCCAGCGAGACGGCCAGAGCGGGCATGACGAACGACAGATCAGGCGGGCCAGCCGGCATCCGCCACAGCAGCACGAGCGCCAGGATAACGAACGCCGCTATCCCCGCGGTGTCGTCGAACCGCGTGATCGGATGCTGGCCCAGGGCCCGGTTGAGCAGCTGCCACGGCTGGTAAAGGTCCGGGCCGCCGGCGGCCCGGGACAGGACCGCCTGCAGCGCGGCCCGGCCGGCGAGCAGGTAGCTGGGCACGAGCACGGCCACGACCCCCAGGGCCGCCGCCGCCAGCGTTCGCGGCGATCGCCGCGCGGCCCAGGCCACCCCCGCCAGGTAAAGGGCGAACGACGCCTTGATATCGATGGCGGCGCCGATCACGACGCCCGCGGCCAGGCCGCGCGCGAGGCTCAGCCGTCGCAGGCAGATCAGCCCGAGGAAACCGACCGCGGCACCCAGCCCGTCGATGTGGCCGCCGGCCAGCACCGCGAACAGCATCAGCGGATTCACTGTCCAGAGCAGGTGCGCGCGCACCCGGCTGGCGCCATCCGATCTCAGCAGCCGGTCCAGGGCCAGGGCCAGGGCGAGATAGGCCAGGCCATTCCAGACCTTGAGCCAGAAGACGGTCCGCGCTGCCGACGGCCCGGCCAGCGCCGACGCCCCGGCCTCGGAGGCCGTGGCCAGCGGGCCGTAGACCGACGGCGCGTTGCGCCACGTGAAGGGCGCGACGTCTCCCACGGGATCGCCGGATCGCTCAAGCTCCGCCGGCGTCATCCGGTACGGGCTATGGCCCAGGACCGTTATCCGCCCGTAGACCGAATAGTCCATCATGTCGGTGGACCCGACCGGCGGCATCAGCACCAGGGCGATCACGGCCAGCAGTCCGCCGCCAATCAGCGCGCGCGGGCTGGGCCGCCAGCCTCGGCGGGCCGCGATCAGGGCCAGGACGAGCCCGAGCCCGCCGATGCCCACCCCCAGCCAGAGCAGGCCGACGCTCGTCACCTCCGACGCCTGGGTCAAGGCGAAATAGGGCGGCCACGGGGCGGCGGACGGGAAGTTCGGCACGGCCACTGACGGACCGAGCACCCCGACGGTCACCATGAGGCCGATGCTGACCACCATGGACCCGGTCGCAGCCCAGGCCAGGCCGCGGGTGCGTGCCGCCAGCGGAGGGCTGGCCTGATCCGGCAGCCGCGTCACTTGCATGCCATGCCCTCCAGACGGGCGAAAAAGGCCTAATCGCGCCGATCGAAGGTTAGGCCAGGAGAACCCCAGAAACTCCCGGGGCAACGATAACCCTAGATGCCCTGGGTTGTCCCCCGACGGAAACTGGACCGTTGTTTACCGTTTACCGGCCGGAGGAACGCACCAGAGCACCCGGGTAACGCCGGATCACCGCCTATGCGCATCCGTGGCCGAGGGCGGGGCACCTAGCCGGGCTTCTGTCGTCGAACGCGCCCTGGCCAGGGAGTTCCGGCAGCTGATCGCGGCCAGGGACGCGGCCATCCTGGCCGAGGGCGGCGCAGATCCCGACCTGGACAGCCTGGCCGCCTACGCCGCGCACCTGCCGCTGGATGTCGACTAGTGCGGCCGATCCATACGGCCCGGCTAGACAGGGCCCGGCCGGTCGTGGTCCTGACTCGAGAACTGGTGCGACCGCACGGCCTCGATCATCCCTGCGTGGTCAGCTGCGACAACATCGTGACCGTTCTCCAGTCCTCGCTGGGCGGTCAGATCGGCTACCTGCTGCCAGCACAGGAAGCCGCCCTGACCGCGGCCATCCACGCCGCGTTTGACCTCGCCTGAGCCATCCCGGCCGGTTCCAGGCCGCCCGGTCATGGTGCTGACATGCGGGCGGATGACCGTCGGCGGGGCGAGGATGCCAGGATGGCGGGGTGGAAGTTCGACGGATGACGTTCCTGATCGTCGCGGTCGCGGCGATCTGTGCTGGCCTCGGCCTGTGGCTCGGCACGGCCCTCGCCGACGACACCGGCTCTGTCGCGGCGATCGCGGCGGGCTGCGGCGTGCTCGGCTCCTTCGCGCCGGGCACCTACCGCTGGCTGTCCGGTGCGTCCCGCGGGCGCGGGTTAATGAGCCCCGATCCGGCCCGCCGCGGCATGGTTCACACTGGAAGCGATGGGATTGAGCCGAAATAGGGGGCTTTGATGTCGGCCATGCCTCCGGTGGTCATCGTGGGGGCGGGCTCGGCCGGGCTGGCGGCCGCGGCGGCCTTGCGCCAGGCCGGCGTCGAGTCCGTGGTACTGGAGCGCGGGCCGAGCGTCGCGACCTCCTGGCGCGGCCGGCACGAGGAGCTGCGGCTGAACACCATCCGGTGGCTGTCGGACCTGCCGGGGCTGCCCATCCCGCGATCGGCGGGGCGCTGGGTCAGCCGCGACGACTACATCGCCTACCTGGAGCGGTTCGCCGCGTGTCACCGCCTGGATATCCAGTTCGGCGTCCATGTGCAGCGCCTGGACCCGGCCGGCGGCGGCTGGCAGATTCACAGCTCGACCGGCTGTCACGAGACCGGCCGGGTCGTCGTCGCCACCGGGTACGACCGCGTCCCCTGGCTGCCGGACTGGCCGGGGCGGTCCGGTTTCGCCGCACCCGTGATGCACGTCTCGGGACTGCGGCGAGCCAGCGACCTGGCCGGACTGCGAGTGCTGCTGGTGGGCGCGGGAGACTCCGCGATCGAGATCGCCGGCCACCTCGTGACCGCCGGGGTCTCCGCCCTGTGGGTATCGGTCCGCACCCCGCCGAACATCCTCCCGCGCGAGCTGGCCGGGGTGCCGCTGCATCCGGCGAGCCTGCCACTGCGTGCCCTGCCGGAGCGGCTGCGAGACCGCCTCGCCCGGCGGATATCGCGAGCGGCCTTCGGTGACCTGACCCGGTGCGGCCTGCCCGAGCCGCCGCGGGGGCCGTACGCGCGCCTGCGGACGACCGGCGTCACCCTGGCCGTCGACGACGGTTTCGTGGCGCACCTGAAAGCCGGACGGCTGGAGGTCGTGCCGGAGATCGCCCGGCTGGCCGGGCAGGAAGTCGTGCTGCGCGGGGACCGCGCGCTGAGCCCGGATGTCGTGCTGGCGGCCACCGGCTTCCGCCGCGGACTGGAGCCGCTGGTGGGACACCTGGACATCCTGGATCAGGCGGGCCTGCCCAGAGCCGGATCGGCGGCGTCCGCGCCGGGGGCGCCGGGCCTGTGGTTCATCGGCTACCGGACCGCGATCGAGGGCAACCTGCGGCTGCACCCCATCGAGGCGCGCCGGATCGCCCGCGCGATCGCCGGCACCTGAGCCGCTGCTCCGGCCGCGGCCCGACCCGGCCCGGCCGCGGCGAGTCTCAGGCCGGGGGCGGCTGGGCTTCCAGTTCGGCCAGCTCCGCCTCGGTCCAGGCCGGCTGCGCGCCGCGCCGCGAGGCGACCAGCGTGCCCAGGGCATTGGCGCGCCGCAGCGCGGCCGCGGCGCCCAGGCGCCGGCCGATGGCGTCCAGCAGGCCGGCAGCAAACGCATCGCCGGCGCCAACCGCGTCCATGACGTCGGCATCCGGCGGGGCCGCGTGCGCGAAGGCGCCATCCAGCCACAGGGAGGCCGCGTCCGGGCCCGCGGTGACGGCCACTCCCCGCAGGCCGAGCCGCGTCGCCAGTGCCTCGCTGAAGGCCGCCGCGCTGGCACCGCTCGCCCAGGAGACGCCCAGGACCGGCGCGAGCTCATGCGCCTCGGACTCACTCAGCTTCACCACGCTGGCCAGCTGCAGGAGCTCCGCCACGACATCCTTCGACCACCAGCCGTCGCGCAGGTTCACGTCGTACAGCGCCAGCGCGTCCGGGCAGCCCGCGGTAATCCGGCGGAGCCCGTCGCGCGCCCCCGGCCGCAGCTGCGCCAGCGTCCCGTACACCAGGACATCGGGCTGCATCTCGGTGACCCGGGCCTGGACCGCGTCCCCGCTAGCCCATCGCTCGAAGGCCGCGGGACGGCGGATCTCGAAGGCCGGGCTGCCGCCGGGGCCGACCGTCACCTGCGCCAGGCCGGTCGGGACGCCATCGGCGCGGCTGACCAGCGAAGTGTCGATGCCCCGGCCGGCCATCTCCGCGATGGCGGCGTCGCCGGGAGGATCCTGCCCGACAGCCGTAAGGTAGGCGGCGCGATAACCGAACCGGGCGAGGTGGGACACCACGTTGAACGGCGCCCCGCCGATCTCGTCACCGCTCGGCAGCCGGTCCCAGAGAATCTCGCCCACCCCGATGGCGAGCATCGCCTCACGCCTCATCCCGCTCTCATCCCGCACGATCCACATCTTGACATTCCCGCGGCGATCTTGACATCGCCGCGGGACGGCTGGCCAGCGGCTCTGCCCCCCGGTTAACTCCGCGGAAACATCGGGCCCGCACAATGAGGGCATGCTGACGCGGCGGATTCAGGTCGGCTGCGAGTTCACCTACGTGGCCGTTATCGACACGCCCGTGATCTTCCAGGTCCGGCCCAGCGATGCCGCGCCAGTCACCTTGCAGGGCGAGAAGTGGTCATCGGAACCGTCGATGATCATCCACGGCTATACCGACCTGTACGGCAACCCCTGCGCCCGCGCCGTCCTCCCGGCGGGCCGGTCCAGCTTCGGCTATCACGCGCTGGCGATCGTCCCGAACGCCACCGAGGACGCCGACGAGGACGCCCCGGAACTGGCCCCCGAGGCGCTGCCGGACGACGTGCTCCTCTACACGCTGCCCAGCCGGTACTGCCTGCCCGACGTGCTGGGCGATGAGGCGTGGTCCCGGTTCGGCGCGCTTGATCCCGGTTACCGCCGAGTCCAGGCAGTCTGTTCCTATGTCCACGATCACCTCCAGTTCCAGTACGGCAGCACAACGGCGGTCTCCACGGCCGCGGACGTCAACGCGGCCGGGCGCGGGGTCTGCCGTGACTTCACCCACCTGGCGATCTCGTTCTGCCGGGCGCTCAACATCCCGGCCCGCTACGTCTTCGGCTACCTGCCGGATATGGATGTTCCGCCGGACCCGGCGCCGATGGACTTCGCCGCCTGGATGGAGGTCTGGCTCGGCGACCGCTGGTGGACCTTCGATCCGCGCAACAACGCCCGCCGCAAGGGCCGGGTCGTGATCGGCCGGGGCCGGGACGCCTCGGACGTCGCCATGGCCACGACGTTCGGCGACCCGCTGCTGGAAACCATGATCGTGCAGGCTGAGGAGATCACCGGATGATGCTCAGCTCCGAGCTACTCAGCGCCCCGCTGCTCGACCACAGAGCGCGCACGCCGCCGGGTCGGAGGAGTTCCTGACTACCCGGATGACTATGCCCGGCCGGGCTATGCCTGTTCCGTGATCGCGTTAACTCAGCGGTGTGGCGTGAATGATGTCGAGCAACTGCCCGACCGGCCGCTCCTGGAGACCTTCACGGTGACCTTCACCTTGTAGCCGGGCGTTGCCCTGCTGATGTAGTACGGGACCCTGGCTCGCCCGGCGGCGTTGGCCTTCCGCGTCTTGCGATGATTGGTCGTCCTGTAATGCGCCACTGTGACGACTTTGGCCCGGCCAGCTGTGCGCACCTTCACGTTAACGGTTGAGTAGTCCGCGGGATGCGCATTGCTCATGGAGGCGTGGCAGGGCAGCGGCCTCGGCTTGGCTGTGCTGGCCGAAGCGGGCATGGCGCCAGCAAGAACCAGGGTGAGGGCAGCGGCTGGTAAGGCGGCGAGACGATACAGGTTCATGTGCGGAGCGTATCAGCGACGTTACCTGCGAGTGGTTGATCCGCGAGTGATCCCGCCGCCCCCGGTGAGCCGCGCGGCGATGATGACCGGCACCACGGTCAGCGCGAGGACACCGACGACGACGACATTCACCTCGGGTAGCTGCTGGCCAAGCCGGATGGCGCCGAAGACCCAGAGCGGCAGGGTGTTCTGCGCGCCGGCGGTGAAGGTAGTGACGATCACCTCGTCGAAGGACAGCGCGAACGCGAGAAGCGCGCCGGAGATCAGCGCGGTGGACAGGATCGGCAGGGTCACGGTGCGGAACGTGAAGAACCCGTGCGCGCCGAGGTCCGCGGACGCGTCATAGACCGAACCAGACACCCGGCGCAGCCGCGCGATCACGTTGTTGTAGACGACCACGATGCAGAAGGTGGCGTGCCCGATGATGATCGTCAGCAGCGACAGGCCGATCCCGGCGAAACTGAAGGCCGAGTTGAGCGCGATCCCGGTGATGATCCCGGGCAGGGCAAGCGGCAGGACCAGGAGCAGCGACACGGCCTCGCGGCCGAAGAAGCGGAAGCGGTGCACGCCGAACGCCGCCGCCGAGCCGAGCAGCAGCGCGATCACCGTCGCGAGCACGGCCGCCCGCAGCGACAGCAGGAACGCGGCCCGCACCTGCGGGTCGTGCCAGGCCACCGAGAACCACTTCACGCTCAGCCCCTGGATCGGCCAGCTCTGCACATTCGAGGAGTTGAACGCGTAGAAGCAGATGATCCCGATCGGCACGAACAGGAACAGCAGCACTCCGCCCACCCAGATGCGCAGGCCGATGCGGGCCAGGCGCCCTTCCATCAGACCGACTCGAACGCGCCGAGGGCTCGCGCGCCGAGGAGGTAGCAGATCATGATCACGATCGGCACCACCGCGAGGGCAGCGGCGAACGGCAGGTTGTTGGCCGTGCCCAGGCTGGAGTAGATGACATTGCCGATGAAGCTCGAGTTCGCGCCGCCCACCAGCAGCGGAGTGATGAAGTCCCCCAGGGTGAGCGAGAACGTGAAGATGGAGCCGGCCACGACCCCGGGCAGCGCCAGCGGGAGCAGCACACTGCGCAGCGTCCGCCAGCTGCGGGCGCCAAGGTCTCCGGATGCCTCCAGGAACGAGTCGGGGATGCGCTCCAGTGCCGCGTAAACCGGCACGATCATGAACGGCAGCCAGATGTAGGAGAAGACCAGCCACATGGCGGTGTTGGTGTAGCCGATGTTCACCGGCCCGACACCGATTTTCTGGAAGAACCAGCTGAGCGTGCCGCCCTTCTGCAAGATCACGATCCAGGCGTACACCCGGGCGATGTAGCTGGCCCACAACGGCAGCAGCACGGCGGTGAACAGCAACTGGCGGCTGCGCCGGCTGGCGATGCGGGCCATGAAATACGCCAACGGGAACGCCAGCACGGCGTCAGTCACCGTGACAACCGCCGCCATCGCCATGGTGCGCCCGATGATCGACAGGTACGTGGCGGTGAACAGCTCGCTGAAGTTGGCCAGCGTCCAGGTGTGCTCAAGCGCGTTGGTGAACGGGTTGACCGTCCAGAACGCGGTGACCAGCATGACCGCGAGTGATGCCAGGTAGATCACCAGGAACCAGGCCAGCGGCGGCGACAGGGTGAGAGTGGCCCGCAGCCAGGCGCGACGCCAGAGCGCTGTCGAGACCCTGGCTGACCTGGGGCCAGGCGCCCCCGATGGGGGCCGGCCAGCTGCGGGCCGACCCTCGCGGGGCACGGTCGATGCCATGGGCTGCTCGCCCTACCCGGTGATCTGGGTCCAGGCCGTCACCCATCGCTGGAACGGCACGCAGTTATTCTTGCCGTTGCCGCACTGGGCCAGTGGCGTCTTCCAGAACTTGATCGTCTGGTAGTAGGACTCGGGGGCGTTGGCGTGATAGGCGGCGCACGAGCCCTTCTGGATCGTGTCCATGATCGGGCAGGCCAGCTTGTTCGCCGGGGTCTCGCCGAAGTAGACGGCCTGCTGCGCCTGAACCTTGGGCGTCGTCGCCCACTGCATCCACCGGTAGGCGCAGTTCGGGTGCGGCGCCCTGGTCGCGAGCATCCAGGTATCTGCCCAGCCTGTCGCGCCCTCGCTCGGGATCGTGTCGGCGACCTTCGAGCCCGCAGCGACCAGGGTGTTCGTCTGGTATGGCCAGGCGGCGCCCACCACAGTCGTTCCGCTCTGGAACAGCGAGATCTCCTGCGAAGCCAGGTCCCAGTACTTCTTCACCATCGGGTGCTGCCGCTTGAGCAGGGTCACCGCCGCGTCGAACTGCGGCTGCGTCAGCTCGTACGGGTCGGTGATGCCCAGGCTCGGCCGCACCTTGGACAGGAACAGCGCCGCGTCCGCGATCTGGATCGGGTTGTTCGGAACGGTGATCTTGCCCGCGTAGGCCTGGTCGTAGAGGACCGACCACGACGTCGGCTCGCTTGGGAAGGTCTTCTTCGAGTACAGCAGGACATTCGGGCCGAACTGCAGCGAGACGCCGTAATGCTTACCGCCGATCGTGTTGAAAGGCGGCGACTGGAGGAAGGGGTGGAAGTTCTTCCATGACGGGATCAGGCTGATGTTGACCGGCTTCACGTCCCCGCCGTAGATGAGCCGGAGGTCCGCGTCGCCGGAAGCGGAAACCAGGTCGTACTGGCCGCCGCCGCCGCCCGCCATGAGCGACACCATCTCGCTGGATGACCCCCCGTACTTCACGCTCACCTGGCAGCCGGTTGCCTTCTCGAACGGCTGCACCCACTGAGGCTGTGCGTAGCCCTCCCAGGCGATCAGGTTCAGATGTCCCTCGGTCTTCCCGACCGATGTTGGCACCGCCTGACCGGACTCCGGTGGCGTGAGCCCGGTCGTGGCTCCACCCGACGCACCGCTGGAGGTGCTCCCCGACGACCCGCATCCGGCCACCAGGGCAGCGGCGGACGCCGCCGCGATCAGGGCCCCGCCCCAGGTCATTCTTCTCATGGCTGTTCCCTCCCCTCATGCCGCCCAGCCTGCTCGCCGGGCGGCGCGCAGTCATCAGCCGCCGGCGGCGCCTGTCGGCGCGTGCCCGTGATCTCGTAGGTCTGCTCATCACGCCATGCGACAGTGACCGGCCGACCGGCCGCGCCCAGCGTCTGCGCCGCGGCGTCCTGCGTGTTCTGCCGGACCGCGGTGAGCCGGCCGCCGCCAGACAGGGTCAGCTGGTAGCGGGTAACCGAGCCGAGGTAGATGACGTCGTCGATCCGCCCCTCCTCGACGTGGCTGCCAGCAGGCGGCCACTCGCCTTCGGTCAGCAGGCGGATCTTCTCCGGCCGGATAGTAAAGTGCCGGCCGCCGCGCTCCAGCAGGTTGGAGATGCCGATGAACCCGGCCACGAAGTCAGTGGCCGGCTGCTCATAGACCTGGACCGGGGTGCCCAGCTGCTCAATCCGGCCCTGGTTGAAGACGGCCAGGCGGTCACTCATGGTCAGTGCCTCCTCCTGGTCGTGGGTGACGTAAATGAAGGTGATCCCGACCTCACGCTGAATTCGCTTGAGCTCAAGCTGCATCTCCTGGCGTAGCTTGGCGTCAAGCGCGCCCAAGGGCTCATCAAGGAGCAGCACCTCCGGCTCGTTGACGATCGCCCTGGCGAGAGCTACCCGCTGGCGCTGCCCGCCGGACAACTGAACCGGCTTGCGGCCCCCGAGCTCCGGCAGGCGCACCATCTCCAGCGCCGCGTTCGCCTGGCGGCGCCGCTCCGCGCGCGCGACACGCTTCACACGCAGGCCATACTCGACGTTCTCCAGCACGCTCATGTGCGGGAACAGCGCGTAATCCTGGAAGACAGTGTTGACGTTCCGTGCATATGGCGGATTGCGGGTCACGTCAGCGCCAGCCAGTTCGACCACGCCGGAGTCCGGCCGCTCAAAGCCAGCTATCAGCCGGAGCATGGTGGTCTTGCCCGAGCCGGACGGGCCGAGCATGGTGAAGAACTCGCCCTCCGGGATTTCCAGATCGACTCCGTCGACCGCCGCCAGCTGGCCAAACGACTTGCGCAGGCCGTACAGCCGAACGGCGGGCACGCTGACCCGGGGCAATGCTGCCAGCCCGCCTGGCGCCGTCGCTTCGTCCTGCATGTCCGTTGCCGTCCTGCTGAGCTGATGGACCCCGTATAGCCAGCCGACCGCCGCCATATCCTGATACGACTCCGCGTCGTCCGCCGCCGGGCTTCCTTCTAGCCGAAACTGGGCGGACGCAGCGCCTCACCGCGGCACTGACAGCCGGCCCGGCACGATCCCCCCGACCGGCTCGGCATGGTTCACCCGGGTGCCCAGCACGAGCGCCCGGCAGGGCCGACAGCGGCCTTTCCGGTTAAAACACCGGACTAAATGTCTACCCTGTCAAGCTCACGGTAATCGACCGGCCTCGTGCCGTGATCAGGTCGTTGCCATCCGACCGCGATGCGCACCTCCGGCAGGAAGCACCCCTTATCGGCGGGTCCTAGGGGTGGCGATTCACAGCGAAGGCCGAGGAGGAAGTCGGGTCAGGCCGCCTGCCGCCCCGCCTTGCCCACCGGCTCCACTTCCACGCAGATGATGCCGCGCTGCTGGCCGACGATGACCCGGAGACCGACGACCCGCTGGTCGCCCAGGCCGTCGTCGAAGTGCAGGATGCTGCCGGGGACCAGGGGCAGCGGGCAGCAGGTGTTGAGGATGCCCAGCGTGCGTCGATGCTTGGCGCTGACGATCAGGGTACGGTTGCCGACCTGCCATTCCCGCGGCTTGATCTCGTTACCGGTCTGCGGGTCGGGCATCGTGACCTCCAGGGCTGGCGCTCAGGACAGGGCGTTCCGGCTGCCGGATTCCGCCGGACCACTGTCGGGAGTGAGCACACCAGCCGGATGTGAAGGCCTGATGCGGTCGCTATGGTGGCGGCGCGGAGCGTGGCTCAACGCCCCCATCAAGCCTGGGCGTACGGCCGGAGGGCTAGGCAGTGCGAGGAGCCGTGTCTAGGTCCGGTCCTCGAGGATATCCAGGTCGTAGAACACTGGCGGACCGTCGGACACCTTCATGTATTGCTCTGCTGACGCCTTGGTTTCCGGCAAGCCGGAGTTCGTCATCGCCGACTCGTAAGAGTCGAAGAACACGACAGCAAAATAGCGGCCGGGGTCGGAATGATCACGCGCTAGCAGTTGACGGCGCGCGGTGCGCTTGCCTTCGGTGGCGCGCCGCCACTCTTCGTCGATCTGGCGGGCCCCCTCGATATCGGAGGTGCGGAACTCGATGATCTGGACGAATGCCATGACCCGATCTGCCCTCTCTAGCGGTGGCTGGGAGTCGGCGGTGCCCGCCGACCGCGGAATTGCCCCATACCGCCGGTCGCTCTGCTCCTGTCACCGGTCATGACTCACCTGACCGGCAGGTCGCGAACCGGCCCAGCGAGACCGCGGGCACCGCCTGCTACCCCCCCCGGCGGACGACGCCCTGTCATCCATGGGTCCGTCCGCCGTGCAAAGCACACCTCGCCCTTATGCACCCTGGATGCTGGCCGCGTGTGCGAGATGTGGAGCACGTTAATCACGGAGGCCAGTCGGTAACTCGCCCGTGCTGCCAGCCGGCCACGGCGGTCCCGGCCGCGCTCACAACGGCCAACTGGAGGTCACCAGCACGCCCGGCCAGTCGAAGGATCGGAAACGATGGCAGCTTCGGCGTGAATCAGATCTTGATGACCTGAACGCCGAGCATGGCGTCATAGTCGGAATCCTGCGTCACGATCGGAACACCGTGGGCGATCGCGGTGGCCGCGATCCAGCTGTCGTTGATCGGCACTTTCCGACCTGCCGCACGGAGCCGCGAGACCAGCAGCGCCCAGGCATCGGAGACCACCTCGTCCACGGCGAGCGCCTCGAACCGCTGAGCGAGCTGGTAAGTCGATAGCCTCCGGGACGCAGCCTCCGGGTCCCTGGCTTGCAGCACGCCGAGCCGCAACTCTCCGAGCGTGACCGCCGAAATACCCCACTCAAAATCGGCGAACCGGCCAACGTCGAATCGCGCCGCTTCCAAGCCGATGAACACGGACGTATCAGCCAGCGCCCGCTGGGAAGTCATCACGGCAGGTCGTCAGTCGTTTCAGTCAGGACCGCCCGCAGTTCCTCTGCCAGCCCAGTGGTATCCGGACCCAGCCGAGCGAGCTCGTAGCCGATTTCCGGTGCGGGCAGCCACTGCCGCCGCCGCGACAGCGGGATGATCTTCGCTACCGGGCGATTATCCTTGAGAACTTCGATCTCCTCGCCCGCCTCCACGCGTCGCAGCACTTCCGCCGTGTGGTTGCGGAGATCACGCGCGGGAATAGCACTCATAAAACGAGTGTAGCCTTCCCGCTACGCTCGTAGCAACTGCGATCACGGGCAAAAGCGGCGTGGGGCGTGCATCCCGCGGGCAGCATCAGTGCCTCACCTCGATCCCGGAGGCTGCCTCAGGCGGCCCGGCCTTTGACCGGAATTCGTCAGCCTCGCCAGTGATGCAGGCGCGAACGGGGCCAGTGACCTCGTCATCCGGGCCCTGCAACGGGTGATCTTTCGGTGTGACCACACTGGTTCGACCGGGTTGAGTTCGTGGGCATACGGCCTTCGCTCCCGTCTCGCTGGGGAACGATCATGTCGGCCGCGGCCAGCGCGGCCAGCGCCCGCAGGTAGATATCGCGCCGCCGATACCGGGAGCGTCGGTGACGCCAGCGCTGCGCGATGCCGTGTCGGCTGGGGACCCTGTCGGCACGGGTGTCCTGCTGCATGGGAATCCTCCTGTGGCGGGCTGCGACGATACCTGGGCTGCGGCTCAGCCGGTGGCGCCTGATGCTGGTGACGGTATGGGGCGCCGCAAGCCTTGTCGCCATGCGTCCGGCCGTCATTGCCCCGTCCGGTTGGGTAGGTGCGGCGGCCCGCGGTACCGTCGTTGCCCGCTTAGGGCGGCCGCACGGGTCCGGGTCCGGATCGGAATGTCGCTGTTTAGTCCGCCGCGCAGCTCGAACCGGCCGCGTCCTGGCCAGCGATCAGTGCACGACTGGCTTGCCCAGCGGAAGCGGCTTGCCGCCGGTGGCGGCCGACAGCGCGCTGAAGAAGAGGTACACGCCGACCGCGGCGAACAGCAGCACAGCGTAGCCGCCGACCTTGGCCAGGTTGGCGTTTGCGTAGACGGTGCCCAGCAGCACGAGCAGCAGCCCCAGGTCGACGAGCGCGAACACCAGCGTGAACGCCAGCGGCAGCCGCAGTGTCGCCAGCGTGAGCATGACGATGGTGATCAGCCAGGAAGTCAGGAACAGCTCCTGGGTGGAGGTCACCGCGGTCGCCGTGATGCCGAACCAGTTGTGCGTCAGGCCGAGTACGAGCACCGCGTAGCTGAGCCAGAACCCGGCGAAGATCGCGAACACGGCCGCTACCGCATTCTGGCCGAGCGAAGCGCTCCAGACCGCGGTGACGAACTGGCCGACCGCGGTGGCCGCCAGGATGATGGGCAGCGAGGCGCCTACCGCGGTGGCCGGGACCATGCCGGCGAGCACCAGGCCGAGCGCTATCGACCCCACGATGAAGCTTGGCAGCCCGATCACGGACGGGTCGCCGGCCAGCGGCCCCGCCGGCACCGCCTCGGCCGGCGCAGCTTCCTCCGGGTGGGGTGTGGGCTGAACAAAGTCAGCTGCGGTTGCATCGGGCGCGGTCATGGCTGTCCCCTCGTCGTCGAGGCCGGTGTTGGGCGATGACGCGCCGCCCTCCGACGTAGCGGCTCGAATATCCTGCTGCATCGGAATCCTCTGCTGGCGGCGCCTGATGTCCGTGACCGTATGTTTCGGGCGCGAGCCCCGTCGCCATGCTTCTGGCTCTGATCGCCCCGTCCGGTTGGCCAGGTACGTGCACTGGCCCGTTCGATCGGGCAGGTGCCGCCCTGCCCGTCCGGGCCGAATGCGGGCGCCGTCGATCGGATTCGGCGCGCACGGGTTCCGGATCGGAGCGCCGCTGCTTAGCCTCGCCGCATCAGTGCTCCAACTCACCGGGCACGGCCGGCTGACACAGCGGGTCAGCACGCACGGTGCGCGGGAGTACGACCTATACGGAGAGGAGCCCGTGCGCCATGCAGGTTGACGAACTGCTCAAGCCTTTCCCGATCAAGGAGTTCCACCCGTTTCCCCGGGCGATGCTTGGCCCGGGTGCTCACGAGATGATCGGGCCGGAAGCGAAGAAGCTGGGTTTCAGGAAGATCCTGGTGATGACCACCGGCCTGCGGGGCAGCGGCACCGTCCACAAGATCGTCGAGTCGCTGAAATACCACGGCCTGGAGACCGTGGTCTACGACAAGGTGGAGTCCAATCCCAAGGACTACAACGTGATGGACGCCGTCGCGATGTACCAGGAGACCAAGTGCGACTCGTTCGTCTCGATCGGTGGCGGTTCCTCGCACGACGCGTGCAAAGGCGCCCGGATCTCGGTGGCGCACGACGGGCGCAGCGTCAACGAGTTCGAGGGATTCAACAAGTCGGAGAATCCGAAGAACCCGCCGCACATCGCTGTCTCCACCACGGCGGGCACCGGCTCGGAGACCTCCTGGGCATATGTGATCACTGACACCACCACTGACCCGGATCACCCGCACAAGTACGTCGCGTTCGATGACGCCTGCGTGACCAGTCTGGCCATCGACGACCCGGTGCTGTACTACGACTGCCCGCTTGACTACACCGCCCAGTGCGGCTTCGACGTTCTCGCGCACGCCTCCGAGCCGTACGTGTCCCGGCTGAACTTCCCACCGTCGCTGGGTAATGCGCTGTACGCCATCAAGCTGACCTCGGAGAGCCTCCGCGCGGCGGTGTGGAACGGCCAGGACCTGCCCGGCCGCGAGGGCATGATGTACGCCCAGTACATCGCCGCGCAGGCATTCAACTCCGGCGGGCTAGGCATCATCCACTCCATCTCGCATGCGGTCAGTGCCTTCTACGACCTCCACCACGGGCTGAACAATGCGATCGCGCTGCCGCGGGTATGGGCGTTCAACATGCCGGTGGCCTACCAGCGGTTCGCCGAGATCGCCGATGTCATGGGCGTGGACACGCACGGCATGACGGCCGTGCAGGCCGCCGAGGCGGCGCTGGCGGCAGCCATCCGGCTGCTGCGGGACGTGGGCATCCCGGAGAAGTTCACCGACGTGACCCAGGACAGCTACTCCAAGAACCGGCTCGGCCAGGGGCCGACGAAGTTCTATGAGAACGCCAAGACGGTCACCGGCGATGCCGCCGACATCGACCGGATCACCAGGCACGTGCTCGGCGACGCCTGCACCCCGGGCAACCCCAAGGAGTGCACCTTCGAGACGGTCCGCCCGGTGGTCGAGCACTGCATGAACGGTGACCTGGACGACTTGCTCAGCTGAAGCCAGCGGCGGACGATAGCCTCGGCCCGGACGAACCGGAGGACGCGTGCCCCAGTCGACCGATGATCCCAGTACCTTCCTGTCGATCGACGACGTCGTCAGCCGGTTCGCCGCGGCCGGGTACATCACTGACCGGCGGCTGGCCACCACGGTCTTCCTGGTGTCACGGCTGAACAAGCCGGTCCTGCTGGAAGGGCCGGCCGGGGTCGGCAAGACCGAGCTGGCCAAGACACTGGCGACCGTCACCGGTCGCAGGCTGCTCCGGCTGCAGTGCTACGAGGGACAGGACGAGACCCGGGCGCTGTATGAGTGGGATTACGGCAAGCAGTTGCTGTACACCCAGCTGCTGCGCGAGAAGATCAACGACATCATCGCCGACGCCCCGGACATTCCCGCCGCGGTCGCGCGGATCGAGGCCCACGACGGTGTGTTCTTCTCCGACCACTTCCTGGTCGCCCGGCCCCTGCTGGACGCCATCCGCGGCGAGCAGCCCGCCGTGCTGCTGATCGACGAGGTGGACCGGGCCGACGAGGCGCTGGAGGCGGTGTTCCTGGAATGCCTCGGCGAATATCAGGTGTCCATTCCGGAGATTGGCACCTACACGGCGAAGACTCCCCCGTACGTGGTGCTCACCTCGAACAACACCCGTGACCTCTCGGCCGCCCTGAAACGCCGCTGCCTGCACCTGTTCCTCGATTACCCGGACGCGGAACGGGAGCTTGAGATTGTCCGGTCCAAGCAGACCGGGCTACCCGAGGCTGCGGCCCGCCAGTTGGTGCAGATCGTGCGCGACCTGCGGGAACTGCCGCTGCGCAAGAGTCCCAGCATCTCCGAGACGATCGACTGGGCGCGCACCCTGACCGTGCTCGGCGTCGCCGAGCTCGACGCAAGCGTGCTCGCCGACACCGCCAACATCGTCCTGAAGTACGAACGGGACATGCAGCGCGCGGTGGAGGCATTGCCGCGCCTGGTCGACCCGAACCGCGAGCTGCCCGCCGCGCACCATGCCCACGGGCATGAGCACGGGCAGGGCCATGAACACGGGCATGCCCAGCACGGGCACGCCCAGGAGGGCGAGGAGTCCGGCGGCCGGGAGGCCCGCGCGGCCAAGGACCAGCCGGGGCGCCACGACGAGGGCTACTACGGTGCGCCCGGCCCGGGCCCAAGCCGCCGAGCCGTGGCCGGTCAGGGCCAGGGCAGCCGGTCGTTCGGGGCGTTCACCCGCCGTCGGCGCGACTGAGCGGGGCGGCACGTGGTAGGCAGCCTGCATCGGTTCGCCCGCTTGCTGAGGCTGTTCGGCGTGCGCGTGTCGGTTGCCGAGGCTGCCGATGCCATGCTGGCCGCCGCCCAGCCCGGAGTCCTTGCTGACCGGGATACGCTGCGCGCGGCCCTGCACGTGACGCTGATCAAGGACCGGCGCGACGACGAGTTCTTCGACGAGCTGTTCACGGCGTTCTTCTCGCTGCGCCAGGTGCCTGGCCCTTCCCGCGGGCACGGTCACAGCCATGAGCACGACGACCTTGCCGACATCGGTGAGCTGGAGTCCTTTACCGTTTCCGACGAGTCCTCGCAGCTCCCGCAGCAGGGGCACAGTCACGGCAAGCCGTCCGACATCAGGGACTTTTTCCATCAGGAGGACCTCGCCCAGCAGTACAACCTGCACCAGGAGGCCAACAGGATCGACCTGGCATCGGTGACGGACGAGATCGTGCTGTCCAAGGAGGGGGCCGACGGCGCTCGCGACGCCGGGGCTTCCGTGCAGCTGGAAACCGACCGGCTGCACAACCCCGGCCTGCCGGGCCAGCTCGCCCCGGCTACCGGGCACCGCGTTGACACCGCGCTGACAGTGGCGCAGCAGGAGGTGCTGCTCGGCTGGCTGAAGGCGGATGAGGATATCGACGAGCAGGCCCTGGCAATGCTGCGCCGGCAACTGGCTGGCGTCATCGATGATCTGCCCGAGCTGTTGCGGCGCTACCTGGACAAGCTCGCCGGCGCGGCTGTGGAGTTGCGAATCGCCGAGCGTGGCCGGATTGAGTCTGTCGACGAGCAGGAGCGAGCCCAGCTGGAGGAAGCGTTGCGCCGGCTTGCCCGCCAGCTGCACGGTGCCCGGACCAGCCGTCAGCGCAACACGCCCCGCGGCCGCGTCAACCCAGGCCGCACCATGCGCAAAAACATGCGCTACGAGGGCGTCCCGTTCCAACCGGTCACTACCAGCCGTGCCGCGGACAAGCCCCGGCTGGTGCTGCTGACCGACGTGTCGCTGTCAGTGCGCGCGACCGCCCGGTTCACGCTTCACCTGGTGTACGGCATGCAGTCGCTGTTCACGCAGGCTCGTTCGTTCGCCTTCGTCGACTCGCCGGTCGAGATAACTGAGCTGTTCGCCGAGCACCCGCTGGAACGGGCGCTCGGGCTGGTGTTCGACGGACTGCCCGCTGGCGGGCTGCTCGACGTGGATGCCAGCTCCGATTACGGCACGACATTCACCCATCTGCTGTCGGAGAACTCCGCCGCGCTTGATCGCCGCACCACGCTCATCGTGCTCGGGGACGGGCGCGGCAACGGCAACGACGCCCAGGTCGATACATTCCAGGAGATCACCCGCAGGGTCCGCGAGACGATCTGGCTGACCCCGGAGGCTACGTACTCCTGGGGGCTCGGGGCGTGCGACCTGCCGCGCTACGCGGAATTCTGCGACCGCGTCCAAGTGGTCGCCGATCTCACCGGGCTGCAGCGCGCAGCCC
>DATKRH010000008.1:0-16203 GCA_035532295.1 Streptosporangiaceae bacterium | reverse complement strand
CCGGCGGACGACGCGAAGCGCCGCTAGTCGCTCTTGCCGCCGAACGGCGAGTCGCTCCTCGTATCGAACAGCGAGTCGCTCTTGCCACCGAACGGCGACGCCGATTCGGGGTACTGACCGGTCGACGGCGGGAACTGGCCCGACGCGGGCGGGAACTGGCCGCCGGAGGTCGGGAACTGGCCCGTAGCGGACGGCACCCGGTCCTGGGTCTGCGTCGGCTCATCGCCGGGGAACGGGCGCGGGCTGGCCGGGTACTGGCCGACCGCGGGGCTCGCGGGGCTCGCGGGGCTCGCGGGGTACTGGCCTGCCGACGCCGGGCTCGCCATGTCCTGGTCCCGGGAACCGAGGATATCGCCGTAGTCGCTGTTGTCGACGTCGGCGGCGTCCTTGGCCGACAGTATTGAGAACCGGCCGATGGCGATCGCGCCGAAGAAGATGATGAGAGCGCCGACTCCGACGAAGAACCCGATCTCCTCCAGGAACATCCACTTCGCAGGTGAGCCGATCCCCGAGCCGGCCCGCGCCAGCGGCGCGCCGGGCGTGATCGACGTCCGGTTCAGCACGATGTCCACAATCGACGCACCGGCGATGAACCAGGCGCCGCCCGCCGCGGCCAGCAAGCCGCCGAGCACGCCCACCGTCCGGCTGCGGGTGGCCAGCACGAGCAGCCCGCCGAGCAGTGCCGCGGCGCCGGGCACGATCGACAGGTACAGCCTGCCGGACGTGTAGGCCCACGTCTTGTCGGGCGAGTACGCAAACTTGAAGTAGGGCCCGATGAACGGGATCAGCGCACCCCAGGCCCCGAGCAGAATCAGTAGCAGGCCGCACAGTCCACCGCGCCTGCGCGGAATACGTGCTACGTCAGCCATAGGGTCTCACTCCCTGAGTAATCGGAAGATTAAGACTTGCACATGTCGCGTACCCCGCGAGGGCGCCCTTATGCAAAGTGCTGGCAAACCGGCAAAGAAGACGGGTTCACGGCAGGACATCCAGCGTCTGCCGGCATGTATGGTCGCGCTCGTGGACGTCCGAAGGCTGATTCCCCGCACCGACGCTGTGCTCGCTGATCCCCGGCTGGCTGGCGCGCAGCGGCGGCTCGGCAGACCGCTGGTGCTCGCCGCAGTGCGCCGGGCTCAGGACCAGGCCCGGGCCGGCGACATCGAGCCCTCGGCGGTGGCGGACACGGCGGTGGCCGCGCTGCCGGCGGTGGCCGCGTCGCTGACCCCGGTGATCAACGCCACTGGTGTCCTGCTGCACACCAATCTCGGACGGGCGCCGCTGTCGCCAGCCGCCCGGGCGGCGGTGCAGGCCGCCGCGGGCTGCACGGACCTCGAGTTCGACCTGGCCTCCGGCAGTCGGGGGCGTCGGGGCCGCGGCATGCTCGCGGCGCTGGGCGCCGCCGTTCCGGACGCTGAGGCCGTGCACGTCGTCAACAACAACGCGGCCGCGCTCGTCCTGGCGGCCACCGCGCTGGCCGCCAGACGTGAGATCGTCGTCAGCCGCGGGGAGTTGATCGAGATCGGCGACGGGTTCCGGCTGCCGGCGCTCCTGGAGTCGACGGGCGCCCGCATCCGCGAGGTTGGAACGACGAACCGGACCACCGCGGCGGACTACGCGGACGCCATCGGGCCGCAGACCGGTTTCCTGCTCAAGGTGCACCCGTCCAACTACCGGATCGAGGGCTTCACCGCGAGCGCCAGCGTCGCCGACCTGGCCATCCTGGGCGTGCCCGTCGTTGGCGATATCGGTTCCGGCCTGCTGGAACCGCATCCGCTGCTGCCCGGCGAGCCCGACGCGGCCAGCTGGCTGCGGGCCGGCGCCGCGCTGGTGACCGCCAGCGGTGACAAGCTGCTCGGCGGTCCGCAGGCCGGGCTGCTGCTCGGCCGCGCGGACCTGATCGGCCAGCTGGCCCGCCATCCGCTGGCCAGGGCGCTGCGGGTCGACAAACTGACAGTGGCGGCCCTGGAGGCCACCCTGGCCGGACCTCCGGCACCCGTCGCCGAGGCGCTGACCGCCGACCCTGGGCAGCTGCGCGATCGCTGCGAACGGATAGCCGGGCGCCTGTCCGCATCCGGAGTCGACGCATGCTCGGTGGTGACCGAGGGAGCGGTCGGCGGCGGCGGGGCGCCCGGCGTGGGGCTGCCCAGCGCCGCGGTGAGCCTGCCGGCCACCCTGGCACTGGTCCTGCGGGCCGGTGACGCCGTCCGGCGCGGCGCGGCGCCGGCGATCGTAGGGCGGATCGACGACGGGCGGCTATTCCTTGACCTGCATGCGGTCGCGCCGGCGGACGACGGCGTGCTCTGCGCGGCGGTCCTCGCGGCGGCCGGATAGGCGGGCGGCAGACATGCAGGTCATCGCAACCGCCGGTCATGTCGATCATGGCAAGTCGACGCTGCTACGGGCGCTCACCGGAATGGACCCCGACCGGTGGGCCGAGGAGAAGCGCCGCGGCCTGACCATCGACCTTGGCTTCGCCTGGCTCAAGCTGCCGTCCGGCGAGCGGATTGCCTTCGTCGACGTGCCCGGGCATGAGCGGTTTGTCCCGAACATGCTGGCCGGGGTCGGGCCAGTCCCGGCGGTGCTGTTCATGGTGGCCGCCGACGAGGGCTGGATGCCCCAGTCGGCGGAGCACCTGGCCGTGGTCGACGCCCTGGGCATCCGCAGTGGCCTGCTCGTGATCACCCGGTCCGACCTGGCCGATCCAGGACCCGCGAGAGCGCAGGCCCTGGCGCAGATCAGCCGCAGCAGCCTGGGCACCTTGCCGGCGGTCGCCGTTAGCGCCATCTCCGGTGCCGGGCTGCCGGAACTGGTCAGCGAGCTCGACAAGCTGACGCAGAGCCTGCCGGTGCCGGACCCGGGCGGGCCGGTCCGGCTCTGGGTGGACCGCGCCTTCAGCATGACGGGCAGCGGCACGGTCGTCACGGGCACGCTTCCGGCCGGCACCGTGCATCGCGGCGACGAGCTCGTGGTCACCCCGTCCATCCGCCCGGTGCGGGTCCGTGACATCCAGACGCTCGGCGAGAGCGCCCCGCAGGCCACCGGGGTGGCGCGGGTGGCACTGAACCTGCGCGGCGTGAGCAAGGACAGCCTGACGCGCGGCATGGCGATCGTCCAGGCCGGCCGGTGGACGACGACGGACATGATCGATGTCCGCATCATCTTCGGCGCCGGGCTGGACGATCTCCCGGCCACGACGCCGGGTCCGCCCAGCCCGACGCCGACGCCGACGCCGGGGCCGGTGCCGGGGCCGGGGCCGGTGCCGGGGCCGCAGGCCGAAGCCGAGCTCGCGGCCCGGCTCCCGCGCACCCTGACGCTGCATATCGGCTCGGCTCGGACCGTCGCCCGGGTGCGGCCGCTGTCCAGCGACATTGCCCGGCTGAGCCTGCGAGATCCGCTGCCGCTGCACGTCGGGGACCGTGTCCTGCTCCGCGATCCGGGCGCGGCCCGGCTGCCGCGGCGCGCCGGCCGCGGTCTGGATCACGGGCCGGCTACCGGTCTGGATCACGGGCCGGCTACCGGTCTGGACCACGGGCCGGCTACCGGGGAGTCCGCCTCCGGCTACGCCCCGGCTCTCTCGGGCACGCCCGCCCGGGTAGGCGAGCCCGCGCTCGCCGGCGCACCGCATGCGTCCGGCCTCGGCGTCTTCGGTGGTGACGACGGCTGGCCTGGCGTCCTCGGGGCTGTCGTGCTCGACGTGTCGCCGCCGTCGCTGACCCGCCGCGGGGCCGCGGCGGCCGCGGCCCGCGAGCTTGCCGACTGGCCCGACCGGCCCGGCGCGACCGAGCTGCTCCGGCGGCACGGGATGCTGCGCGCCAGCGCGCTGCTCGCGATGGGCGTGCGGGACCACCCGGAACCGGTGACCGGCGAGTGGCTGGTCGATCCTGGCCGCTGGTCGGCCCTGGCGGCCGAGCTCGGCGAGGTGCTGGCCGCGCATGCGGCGCGGGAGCCGCTGGCGCCAGGGCTGCCGCTGGAGGCGGCCCGTGCGGCGCTCGGCCTGCCGGATCGCCGCCTGGTGACGGCGCTGGCCCGGCCGCCGTTCCGGATCTCGGGCGGGCTTGTCCAGCTCGTGCCGTCAGCAGAGGGCCGGGCCTCGTCCGGACTGCCGGAGTCCGTGCAGGCGGCCGTCCGGATCCTGCGGGCCGACCTGGCCCAGGCGCCGTTCGCGGCGCCAGACGCGGAACGGCTGCGCAAGCTCGGCCTGGACGTCCGGGCGCTCGCCGCGGCAGCTCGGGCCGGGCTGCTGCTGCGGGTCAGCGATCAGATCGTGCTGGCCCCCGGAGCCGACGCGGCGGCCGCGGAGATCCTCGCGTCGCTGCCGCAGCCATTTACCGCCGCCGACGCGCGGCAGGCGCTCGCGACGACCCGGCGCACCGCGATACCGCTGCTGGAGTACCTGGACCAGGCCGGCGTGACCCAGCGGCTGCCCGACGACCGGCGGCAGCTGCGGCAGGCCTAACGCGGCACGCCGCTGCTAGCTGGCCCGGCTAGCGAACCTGGAGGCCGACCAGGTGGCCGGCTCGGCGGGCTGCTCGCCGTCGTAGATCCAGCGCGCCAGCACCGACGCGGTCGCCGGAGCATTCAGGATGCCGGTGCGGAAATGACCCGACGTCAGCCAGGCGTTGGCCAGGCCCGGCACCCGGTCGATGACGGGCCGGCGGTCGGGGTGCCGCGGCCGGAAGCAGCACCACTGGTAGGCCACGCGCAGGCCGCGCAGTTCGGGCAGCGCGGCGGCCAGGCTGGCCATGATGGCCTCGATGACGTCCGGCTGCACGGCCGGACTCTCGTCGCCGACGTCGAACGTCCCGCCGGCCAGCAGCCGCCCGTCCTCGATCTGGGTGGCGACCGGGGCCACGATGCCCGGCAGCCGCAGCGGCGCCGGCTCGGTGACCAGCAGATGTCCCTTGACCCAGTCGGAGGGAATGCTCAGCGGCAGCCCGTCGAGCACCGGCGGGCGGCCGGTCGCGAATACAACCATTCCCGGGCTGACGTCGCCCGCCGACGTGCTGACCGCCGTTATCCGGCCGGACCGGATCGTGACGCTGATCGCCGCGACACCCGTCGCCACCGTCGGCAGCTCCGCGGCGATGCGGGCGAGCGCCCGCAGCGGGTTGACCCGGCCCTGGCGATGGATCAGCGCGCCCTCCATCGGCCGGGCCAGGCCGGGAACCAGTTCGTCGACCTGACCGGGATTGAGCCACTCGACGGCCCGGGGCTGATGCGCGGCGAAGCCGCTGTCGTGCGGGGCCAGCCCGAGCCAGTCCATCTCCACGAGGCCGACACCGTCGGGCAGCGCTCGCTCCAGGTCCCGCCAGCGCTCGAGGCTGGCCCGCTCCAGGTCGACGAACGGCTCAGGGTCGCTCCATTGATGGGGCTCGGGGATCAGCAGGCCGGTGGCGCCGCCCGTCGCGCCGGCGCCGAGCCGCCCGGTATCGATGAGCAGGACCGAGCTGATCCCGATGTCGATGCAGGCCGCAGCGGTGGCGACACCCATGATCCCGCCACCGATCACCAGCACGTCAGGCCGGGAGCCGGCCACCTGACCGTCATCCCGGCCCAGGGTTGCGCGCTCCCGCGCAGTGAGCTGGTCGCGCCAGATGGCGCTCTGCACTGTCATGCTCCCATCCTCCGTGATCTGGTCGGCGGCGTCGGCCACCGCCGGGCACGGGCGTCGGCGGGGAGCAGCAGCGACGGCAAAACCTAGTCGATAGTAAGGGGAAACACCCCCCGAATCGCGACATGACCCGCACGCCCAGGGTCGGACCGACGCCAGAGTGGCCTGCTCATCTTCTTCTGGAACATCCCGGTCGCCTGCAACCGAGCCAGCGCGGCCTTCCTGATCTCCTCGCCGCTGCTGAGCATCCCGCGCGCCCTGCGCACCCCTTCCCGGTGCCCTGCGCCGCCGCTGGCGAGACCGGCCTTGCCGACCCGGCTAGTCTGGTGTGGTTGGTGATGGCGGAAATGCCTCATCGCGGGGAGGAAGGGTGCCTTGCTGAACGACGCGTTCGGGCGCACGGCCACGGACCTCCGGGTATCGCTCACCGATCGGTGCAATCTGCGCTGCAGCTACTGCATGCCGGCCGAGGGCCTGGACTGGCTGCCCAAGCCGGAGGTGCTCACTGACGACGAGCTCCTGAGGCTGATCGGGATCGCGGTGACCCGGCTCGGCATCACGCAGGTGCGCTTCACCGGGGGCGAGCCGTTGCTGCGCCGGGGGCTGGCCGACATCGTGGCTCGCACGGCCGCGCTGGCGCCGCGGCCCGAGCTGTCACTGACCACCAACGGGATCGGCCTGGCGCGGCTGGCGGGTCCGCTGCGTGAGGCTGGCCTGGACCGGGTGAACGTCTCTTTGGACACGCTGTCGGCGGAGACGTTCGTGCGGCTGGCCCGCCGGGATCGACTCGGCGACGTGCTGGATGGCCTGGCCGCCGCGGCCGGCGTCGGCCTGGCGCCGGTCAAGGTCAATGCCGTGCTCATGCGCGGGATCAATGATCACGAGGCCGCTGGCCTGCTTCGGTTCTGCCTGGATCACGGTTACCAGCTGCGGTTCATCGAGCAGATGCCGCTGGACGCCCAGCACGGCTGGAGCCGCGCGCAGATGGTGACAGCCGACGAGGTCATGACCACCGTGAGCGGCGAATTCGTCCTCAAGCCGGATGACGCGCAGGAGCGAGGGTCCGCCCCCGCCGAGGTGTTCCTGGTCGACGGCGGACCCGATCGCGTCGGCATCATCGGCTCGGTGACCAGGCCGTTCTGTGGTGCCTGCGACCGGGTCCGGCTAACGGCTGACGGCCAGGTCCGCAATTGCCTGTTCGCGCGCGAGGAGAGCGACCTGCGCGGCCAGCTACGGGCGGGCGCGTCAGACGAGGAGCTCGCTGACAGCTGGCGGCGTGCCGTCGCGACCAAGCTCCCCGGCCATGGCATTAACGATCCCGGATTCCTGCAGCCGACCCGGCCGATGTCGGCCATTGGCGGCTGACCCGCCGTGGCGGAGACGCCGGTCCGGCAGGATCGGCTGGCCGGGGAGGATCGGCTGGCCGGGGAGGCTCGGCGGGCTCGGCTGGCCAGGGGCGGGCCGCCAGAGCTTGACGTCGTGATCCTGGCCGGCGGGCGGGGATCCCGGCTCGGCGGTGCCGACAAGCCCGGCCTGGTGGTCGGGTCTATGACGATGGCGGCGGCCGTGACGGGCGCCGCCGTGGCCGCCGGCGCGCGCCAGGTCGTCCTGGTGGGCCCGCCCCGCGCCAGCCTGGCGAAGATCTCCGAGCTGTTGCCCGGCGGCCTGACCGTCGTCCGGGAGGACCCGCCGGGCGCGGGCCCCGTCCCGGCGCTGCGAGTCGGCCTGGCGAGGGTGCGTGCGCCCTGGGTGGCGGTACTGGCCGCCGATCTTCCGTTCCTGCGCGGGGAGCATCTGCGGGGCCTGCTGGCCGTCGCCTCGGCCGGCCATTCGGCCGGTCAGCCGGGCGGTGCGGTCATGGCCGATGCCGGCGGGGCAGCTCAGTGGCTGGCTGGCTGCTGGCAGACCGCCCGGCTTCGGTCCGCGCTGCTGGGCTACTGCGGCAACTCGCTGCGCGGCCTGCTCGGCCCGCTGAACCCCGCGCTGATCAGTCCCGCCGGGCCATCCGGAGAGCCGCCTCCGTGGCTGGACTGTGACACGCCCGCCGAACTGGCCGCCGCCCGGCTGGCCGCCGCGAACCGCCAGGAGGCAGACCAGTGACATCGCTTGACCGCTGGACCGAGGCAGCGTGCGCTGAGCTGGGCCTCGACCCGGCCGAGGTATCCGCCAGGACGGTGCTCGACCTGGCCCGCGACGTAGCGCATCAGGTCGAGCGCCCCGCGGCGCCACTGACCGCTTTCATGCTCGGGCTGGCCGCTGGCCGGGGCCAGCCGCTGGACGACGCGGTCCGTCGGCTGAGCGGGCTGGCCGCTCGCTGGGAGCGGCCCGAGCAGTAAGCACGGCGGCACCGAGCATGTGGCGGCCTGGACCGGCGGCGCCGTCGCGGCGCGATGCCGTGCGCCGGCCTCCGCGCCCGCGGCGAGCCCTGCGCGGCGAGCCCTGCGCGGCGAGGCTGGGCTGGGGCTGCTGGGGCTGCTGGGGCTCTTCGGGTTGCGGGCGCGGGGTTGCCATAAGAACAGTAACGATATATCGTTGACCTATCCGAGATCACCTAAGACAGTCCGGGAACAGCCCGGGCGAAGGCTCGGAGGTGGCAAGTCAGGAGAACTTGTTATGCGAGACGAAGAATTCTGGCGGCACGGCCGCCCAGATCCGATGCCAGGCTGGCATCGACCCGGTGACGAAGACGAAAAGCGGCACCGCAGCGAGGACGAGGGTCGGCGCCCGCGGGGCGGCGGCCGTCGCGGCCATGTGCGCGGCGGCTTCCCCGGCAGGATGCCTGGGCCGCCCGGCTTCCACGGCCTCGGGCCCTGGCCTGGCGAGCCGAGGATGCGCGGGCCGCGGGCCAAGCGCGGCGATGTCCGCGCGGCGGCGCTGGCCCTGCTGGCTGAGCAGCCGATGAACGGCTATCAGATCATTCAGGAGATCGGCGAGCGCAGCGGTGGAGTATGGCGGCCGAGTCCCGGTTCCGTCTACCCGGCCCTGCAGCAACTGGAGGACGAGGGACTGATCAGGGCCGAGTCCGGCGACGGCGGCCGCCGCGGCTACGTGCTGACCGATGATGGCCAGCATTACGCGGCGGAGCACCCCGACGAGCTGCGCGCCCCCTGGGATGTCGTGGCCGGCGGCGCGGGCGGCGCGGCGATCGAGATGCGGACCCTGATGGGCCAGCTCGGCATGGCGGCCTTTCAGGTCATCAGCGCTGGTACCGACGCCCAGCAGGCGCAGGCGCGGAAGGTGCTAGCCGACGCCCGCAAGTCGCTTTACCGGATCCTCGCGGCCGACGAGGCCGACGAGGCCGACGCAGACGACGCAGACGACGCGGACGAGCCAGGCGGTGAGGCCGCCTCCGGCAGCCAGTAGGCCGCCCTGCCCGCCCTGCCTGCGTTGGTCCCATGCGGCACGCTGATATCAGTCATCTCAGCTTTCCCGCGGCCTTCGAGAAGGCGCTCGCCCCGCTCCGGCTGTCGCTGGCAATTGTCGCGGTAATGAGCCCGGGATTGATGGCTATCAGCATTGCCGAGTTCCGCAAGACCGAATAGGACGGGTAGCTGGCCCGGCCGAGGACTTTCGGACGGGCCGCAAAACCCGGCTGCGGGTCCGCGGCCAGAAAATCCAGCCGTCGCGTCACACCGGGGCCTGTCGGCGGGGCCGTTGCCCGCACCGCCGACGAGCAAGACGATCCTGGGAATCAGCTGAGTACCGGGATTGCGATCACAGAGATAGAGCGACGCCGGGTGGCTACGGGGGCAAACCACCCGGCGTCGCATTCATCGGCGCTCCGACGGGGGCCCGGAACGCCGGCACGGTGCCCCAGCGGGGGACCAGAGCACCGGGAATCATGTTACACCGAACCTCCCCGTTGTGCGTCAAGACCGGATTACGAGCCAATCTCGCCATGGGACCCGTCTAGTGGTGTCACAGGTGCCCCTTTACGACCTGTTCTCCGGTACCCCGATCAGGCGTTATGCGGAGGCACGCCGCTGGCGCCCGGTGTGGTGGGATCTGGGCGGTGCTCGCCAAGCGGCTGAGGGGTCGCCGCGCCACCCGCAGACGGCCTGGAGGACGTACCTCCCGGCGGTACGTACGGCACGGGCAGGTTCGGCTCGTAAGGCCGGAACCCTCTCGTGCTGGTGGGCTCGCGCCCGCCGTTCGCGAACACGACAGCGAAGTAGGGAATGGCGATAGCGCCGACCGCGGGGATCGCAGTGAGCCAGCCCGCATGGTTCACGAAGAGCACGATGGCGACGATGAAGCAGAGGGCCCGGATGCCCATCATGATCAGGTACCGCCGCTGCCGATAGGCGATGTCATCCAACTTGGACGGCCGGGCCTCGGTTACCACCTGCGCGCGCTGGCGGCGCGGGTGCTTAGCAGGGTTCGCCCCGGGTTTCGCCCCGGGTTTCGCAGCTGGCTTCGCAGCTGAGCGCTGGACTTGTCTCACCACTCCACCGTAATCCAGCCGCCAAATCCGCTGCTAGCGCGGCTGCTGGAGGCATCATCCGGGGGGCTGCCCGGTAATCCCCGCGACCCCCGCGACCCCCGCGACCCCGGTAATCCCCGCGATCCCCGCGACCTGCGGCAGGGACGGCGCGCCCGCCAGGGCCATCGCGTGCGCGAGGGCGTCGGTGAGCCCGCTCAGCAGGTCGGCGACCCCGTCAGCGCCCCCGCAGGCCAGTGCCCAGAGTACGGGCCGGCCGACGAAGACCGCCTGCGCGCCCAGGGCGATCGCGGCGAGCACGTCTTCCCCGGTCCGGATTCCGCCATCGACGTAGACCGGGACCTGGCCCGGCGCCTGCGCCAGGGCGGCGGCGACGCCGGGCAGCGCCCAGGCGGCGGGCAGGGCACCGTCGAGCTGGCGGCCGCCGTGGTTGGAGACGATGACCGCGGCCGCCCCGGCCGCGGCGCAGGCCAGCGCGTCGTCGGGGCGCAGGACCCCCTTGACCACGACCGGCAGGCCGCCGCTGACCTCGCTGAGCCAGGCAATATCGGCGAAGGTAACCCCGGCGGACTGGTGCAGGTCGGCCGGGTCCTGCACCGGGCCGAGATTGGCGAGCATATCCGCGGCGATCAGCTCCATCGCGCTGGTGTCGCGGTGCTTGCGGCCGACGACGGGCGTGTCGGCGGTCAGCACCAGGGCCTGCGCGCCGGCGGCGGCGGCCCGCCTGACCAGGTCGATGGTGCGGTCCCGGTCGCGCATGACATAGACCTGCAGCCACCAGGTGCCGCCCGCCCGGCCGACCTGCGCCGCGACGTCCTCGAGGCGACGGGTGCTGCGCGTGGACAGCACCAGGAGGGCGCCCGCCCGCGCCGCGCCCGCCGCCGTCGCCAGCTCCCCCTCGGGGTGCGCGAGGCGCTGATACGCGGTGGGAGCTACGGCCACCGGGGTGCGCAGCCCGGCGCCAAGCAGCCGGGTGGTCGTATCGACGGCGCGGACATCGCGCAGCACCCGGGGCGCCAGCCAATTCCGGCGCCACGACCGCTCGTTGGCCCGCAACGTCCGCTCTCGGCCCGAGCCGCCGGCATAGTAGTCATAGACCGCGGGCGGCAGGAGTTCGCGGGCCTGGCGCTGAAGCCGGGCGATGTCAGGATTCATTCGCACCATTGTCCCGGAGGACAGATGAGCGAGCGCACTTACCGCGTCACCGAGATCGTCGGAACCTCGCCGGAGGGCATCGAGCCGGCGATCCGCAGCGCGCTGCACCGGGCCGGGCAGACGCTGCGGCACCTGGACTGGTTCGAGGTCACGCAGATCCGCGGCCAGATCGAGGACGGCGAGGTCGCGCACTTCCAGGTCGGCCTGAAGGTCGGCTTCCGGCTGGAGGACGCCTGACCAGCGCCCAGGTCGCTTAGGCTCCTAGGTGGCCTGGCTCACCGACGACATGTTGAAGCCCTCGACCCGCAGCGGCGGCATGGCCGCCCGCGGGAAGGACTCGCCGAATTCGCGGGCCAGCGTGGGCACCGTCGAGCCTGCCTCGGCCAGTCGGCCGAGCAGGGCGACGGGGCTCTCGTTGAACCTGAAGTTGTTCACCGCGCCGACCACCTCGCCGTTCTCGACCAGGTAGACGCCGTCTCTGGTGAGCCCGGTGAGCAGCAGGGTCTGCGGGTCCACCTCGCGGATGTAGTACAGGCTCGTGAGCAGCAGGCCCCGCTTCGTCCGGCTCACCAGCTCCGGCACCGAGCCGCCGGGACCTGGCGCGTCCATGATCAGGTTGTCGATCATCGGCGTGACCGCCAGCCCGGCCAGCTGCGCCGAGTGACGCGTCTGGACCAGCGCGGCCAGGCTCCCGGCGGAGATCCACTCGGTGCGGCCCAGCGGCAGCCCGTTGTCGAATACCGAGGACCGCCGGCTCGACGCGTGGGCCAGCACGAACGGCGCGCATTCCAGGCCCGGCGCCCTGGGATCGCCGTAGAGGGCGACGGGGAGGCTGGCTAGCTGTTCTCCTATCCGGGTGGCGCCACCCGGCCTGCTAAAGACCGTTCGGCCGTCCAGGGCATCCCTGGCCCCGGCCGACCAGTACAGGTAGGTCATCAGGTCGGCCACGGCGGACGGCGGCAGCAGTGTCTCGTACCGGCCGGCCGGCAGCTCGACCCGCCGGGACGCCCAGCCCAGCCGCCGGGCCAGGTCCGCCTCCAGCGTCATGACATCTACCTCGGCGAAGTCCCGGGTCGCCGCTCCGGCCCAGGCCGACTCGCTCAGGCCCGGGGACTTGGCCGTGAGCTCGACCGTTCCGGCCGGCTGGTCGTGCCGCAGCCGCAACCCGGTGGAGGTGCCGAGGAAACTGGAGGTCACGGCGTGCTCGGCGAATCCGTAGAGCATGCGCCCGCCGCTGGCCGCCACGGCGAACGCCGCCCCGAGCTCCCCGGCGAACCGGCCAAGCACGCCGATCCGCGTCGCGCCCGGCGCCGCGTCCCAGCCATCCGCCGCGGAGCCCGCCGCGGAGCCCGCCGCGGAGCTCGCCCCGGAGCCCGCCGCCGGGCCGTCCGCTTCCGCCCTGGCCGGCGGCGGCCCACCCTCGCGCGCGGCATGGGTCGCGGCCGCACGCAGGTCGGCCGGGCGCAGCAGCGGCCGCGCGTCCTGCGCCGGCAGGCTCTGCGCGGCCGCCTGCTCGGCCTCGGCGACCACGGCCGCGACCTGGTCATCGCGGACGCCAGCCCGCGACACCGTGCCGGTGCGCACGCCGTCGGCGCCCCGGCTGATCGCGATGACCGTAAGCCGGCGAGACCGGGACACTCCGTTGGTGGTGAGGGTGTTCCCGGCCCAGCGCAGGTTGGCCGAGGACTGCTCCTCCGCGATCACGACGCACTCGTCGCAGCGGGCGGCCTGCAGGGCCCGCTCGACGGTGTCCTGCGGCGACTGCGCGGTCATGCTCCCGCCTCCTGCGCGGCGTTCAGGACCCGCACTCCCCGGATGACCGCGGCCGGGCAGCCGTGGCTGACCGGAGCGACCTGGCCGGGCTGGCCCTTCCCGCAGTTGAAGGCGCCGCCCAGCACGTAAGTCTGCGGCCCGCCGATGGCTTCCATGGAGTTCCAGAAGTCGGTGGTGGTCGCCTGGTAGGCGACGTCGCGGAGCTGGCCGGCCAGGCGGCCGCCGGCGATCCGGTAGAACCGCTGCCCGGTGAACTGGAAGTTGTACCGCTGCATGTCGATGGACCAGCTCTTGTCGCCGACCACGTAGATGCCGTTCTCGACCCCGCCGATCAGGCCGGCCGTGTCCGGGCCGCCCGCGGCGGCCTGCAGCGAGACGTTGGCCATCCGCTGGATCGGCATGTGGCCGGGGGAGTCGGCGAACGCGCAGCCGTTGGACCGGCCCAGCCCGCGGAGCCCGGCGATGCGGCGGTCGAGCTGGTAGCCGGTCAGCACCCCGCCGGTGATCAGGTCCCAGGACTGCGCGGCCACCCCCTCGTCGTCGTATCCGACGGTCGCGAGCCCGTGCGGCGCCGTCCGGTCGCCCGTCACATGCATGACGGGCGAGCCGTACTGCAGGCTGCCGAGCTTGTCGATGGTCGCGAAGGAGGTCCCGGCGTAGGCCGCCTCGTAGCCGAGCGCCCTGTCCAGCTCGGTAGCGTGCCCGATCGACTCATGGATGGTCAGCCAGAGATGAGAAGGATCGATAACGAGGTCGTAGCGCCCCGGCCGCACGGACGGCGCGGCCAGCTTCTCGGCCAGCAACTCCGGTAGCCGGGCCAGCTCGGCCGGGAAGTCCCAGCCGGCGCCGGTCAGGTACTCCCAGCCCCGGCCGACCGGGGGAGCGAGCGTCCGCATGGTTTCGAACCGGCCGCCCGGCTCGACGGCGACGGCGGTCAGCCGGGGGTGCAGCCTGACCCGCTGCTGCAGCGCCGTTGTCCCCCCGCCGCAGTAGAACTTGCATTCCCGGACCTGGAGGAGGGATGCGTCGACGTGATCGACCCGGCTGTCGGCCAGCAGGCCGGAGCTCCAGTCGGCCAGCAGCGCGACCTTGTCGGCGACGGGCACCGAGAACGGGTCGACCGCATAGGCCGATACCCAGGTCACCCGGCCGTGGGCGGGCTCATCGGCGAGCGCTATCCGCTCCGCGGCGAGCGGGGCGGCGACCCGCGCGACGTCGACGGCCTCCTGCGCCGCCCGGATCGCGGCCTGCGGGGTCAGGTCCGCCGCGGCGGCGAAGCCCCAGGCGCCGTCGACGACGACCCGGACCGCGATACCGAGGTCATCGCTGTCGTACAGCGTCTCCAGCCTGCCGTCGGACAAGCCGAGCCGCTGGCCGCGCACTCGCTCCGCGCGAAAGTCGCAGTATTCGGCACCGAGGTCCCGCGCGTGCTGCCGGGCCGCGTCCGCCATGGCCTGCAGCGGATACGCGGTGAACTCCGGGTCGATGGCCGCGGTTTCGCCCGGCTGGCCTGGCTGGCTATCACTCACGACCCGTCAACCTATCCCGGTCCGCGCGGACCGGGACCACTGGCGTGCGGCGAAGCCCGAACGGCCGCGGCGGGCGAGGAAGTTAGTGTCTCAGCGTTACAAGGACTGCTGACGCTGAGTCACAACCCGGCGATAACGCCGGATCTCCAAACCCGCGAAGCCAAACCCGGGGCGCCAGACACTAGCCCGCCAAGGGCCTCGACTGGCTATCGCGGGTGCGCTGCGACCGGCTATGTTGAGCTGCGCGTCGGCGGTGACCGGTAAGCTCTCCCGCGCCTGAGTCCAGATCCGCCGCCGACCGGAGGTAACCCCGCAGATGAGTCGTTCCGTCCTGGTGACCGGCGGGAACCGTGGTATCGGGCTGGCTATTGCCCAGCGGCTCGCGGCCGGCGGGGACAGCGTCACCATCACCTCTCGTTCCGGCGAGAAGATCGACGGGCTGACCGTCGTCCAGTGCGACGTGCGGGACGCGGCGCAGGTCGACGCGGCCTTCGCGGTCGCCGAGGAGGCGCACGGACCGGTCGAGGTGGTCGTGGCCAACGCCGGGATCACCCGCGACCAGCTACTCGCGCTGATGAGCGAGGAGAGCTTCGCCGAGGTGCTGGACACCAACCTGACCGGCGCCTACCGGGTAGCCAAGCGCGCGGTGCGCGGCATGATGCGGCTGCGCCGGGGCCGGCTGATCTTCATCTCCTCGGTGGTCGGCATGCTGGGCTCGGGCGGCCAGGCGAACTACGCGGCGTCCAAGGCGGGCCTGATCGGGCTGGCTCGCTCTCTCGCTCGCGAACTGGGGTCGCGCAACATCACGGCGAACGTGGTCGCGCCGGGATTCGTCGAGACCGACATGACCGGCGTGCTGGCGGAGGACCGGAAGAAGGCCATCCTGACCGGCATCCCGCTGGGCCGGATGGCGGCCGCGCAGGAGGTCGCGGGCGCCGTGGCCTTCCTGGCCGGGCCGGACGCGGCCTACATCACCGGGGCGGTGCTGCCGGTGGACGGCGGCCTGGGCATGGGGCACTAGCGAAGGAGATCGTGATGGGCATCCTGGACGGCAAGCGAATCCTGGTCACCGGGGTGCTGACCGACGCTTCCATTGCTTTCCACGTGGCGCGGGTCGCGCAGCAGGAGGGCGCGACGGTCATCCTGACCGGATTCGGGCGGCTCAGCCTGGTGGAGCGGGTCGCGAAGCGGCTGCCGGAGCCGCCGCCGGTGCTGGAGCTTGACGTGACCGATACCGATCACCTGGACTCGCTCGCGGAGCGGATTGCAGAGCACGTCGACGGGCTGGATGGCGTCGTGCACGGGATCGCGTTCGCGCCGGGGACGGCGATGGGCGGCAACTTCCTGAACACGCCGTGGGCCGACGTAGCGACCGCCGTCCAGGTGTCGGCGTACTCGCTGAAGTCGCTGGCGATGGCCGCGGTCCCGCTGATGGCCGGCGGCGGGTCGGTGGTGGGGATGGACTTCGACGCGAGTGTCGCCTGGCCGGTCTACGACTGGATGGGAGTGGCCAAGGCCGCCCTGGAGTCGACGGCCCGCTACCTGGCCCGGGATCTGGGCCCGCGCGGCATCCGCGTCAACCTCATGTCCGCTGGCCCGCTGAAGACCATGGCCGCGAAGAGCATTCCCGGCTTCGACCAGTTCCACGAGATGTGGCCGCAGCGGGCGCCGCTCGGCTGGGACCTGTCCGACCC
>DATKRH010000007.1:0-5144 GCA_035532295.1 Streptosporangiaceae bacterium | reverse complement strand
CTAATAAATAACCCCAGAGTTCCCTGAGGGCTCAATGGTTTCTGTAGCCCCTGGACCTGGGCTTCTTCCCCTGATCCGTCGTTGTGCTGGCTTGTGATGGTTTCTCGGATTACCTGAGGGTCTATCGTGTCCATCGCTGGTCTTCCTGGATCAGTGAAGGCAAGGGAGGCCCGGGCTTGAGCCTGGCCGTGGTGCGAGACCTGCGTGAGGCACGCGTTCCGGCTGGGCCGGATGAGCTGGCTGCGTTCGAGACCGATGTGCTGGCCGGGTTCGTCCTGGCCCGGGCGGCGGCCGGCCTTTCCGATAACACGATCCGGTCGGACGTGGGGCACCTGGAGCAGCTGCGGGCGTGGTTCGGCGGGCCGTTATGGGACATGGAGCCCGCCGACGCCGACGCGTACTTCGGCAAGGTGCTCCGGGATGCGGCGAAAGGCACCAGGCTGGCCCGCTCGCAGGCGCTGAGGACGTATTTCCTGTTCCTGGAGATCCGGCACAAGGTCGAGATCCACCAGATGACCGGCCGGGTGGCCGAGTGCCCGGTCGATGAGATGAACCGGCCGCGGGGCGCGGGCCGGGCGGCGCTGCGGATCCCGCCGTCGGCCGCGCAGGTGAGCACGCTGTTCGGCGGGTGGCGGGCGGAGCTGGCGAGCTGCCGGAAGTTCGCGCCGGCTGCCCGCAGTTACGCGGCTTCCCGGCTGATGGCCGATGTCGGGCTGCGCGTGAACGAGGTCAGCCACCTCGACCTCGCCGACGTGAAGTGGGACCTGGGCCGGTTCGGCAAGCTGCACGTCCGCATCGGCAAGGGCGCCCGCGGGTCCGGGCCGCGGGAGCGGATGGTGCCGCTGATCAACGGCGCCGGGGCGACCCTGCGGTGGTTCATCGAGGATGTCTGGTGCTGCTTCGATGATGATCACGCCCGGCCGGGCGCGCCGCTGTTTTGCTCCGAGCGCCGCAACGCCGACGGGACCGCGGCCCGGGCCGGCAACGAGACGCTGCGGTCGGACCTGGCCGCCGCGGCGGCGGAGTACCTGCCGGACTGGCGGGAGCGGGTCACCCCGCACGTGCTGCGGCATTTCTGCGCTTCCCAGCTTTACCTGGGCGGGATGGACCTGGTCGCGATCCAGGAGACCCTGGGTCATGCCTGGGTCGCCACGACCATGAATTACATTCACGTCCACGCGACTCACGTCGAGGACGCCTGGATCGCCGGCCAGCAGCGGGCGGCCGGCCGGCTGAAGGGACTGTCGCCGTGAAGTGGAACCTGCGGCTGGCTGCAGCCAACCGCGGCATCTGGAAGGCCAGCCAGCTGCAGCGGATGCTCGCCGAGGCGGGCCTGAAGGTCAGCGCGGGGAAGATGTCGGGGCTGTGGTCGGGCCGGCCGGCCAGCATCAAGCTCGACGACCTCGACGTCATCTGCGCCGTGGTGGGCTGCGGGGTGGAGGAGCTGCTGATCCCCGAGCCCGGCAAGATCAGCCGGGCGGCCGGGGAACAGCATGACGAGCAGGCCGCAGCCTCCCCGCAGGCCAGGCCCGCCGTCACGCCCCGGCGCCGTGACGGGCGCTCGCTCCCGCCCGCCTGATGGCCCCGCGGATCCGGGCCGGCACCCCCGTCGGCAGCTGCCCGGACTGCCTGTCCTGGGGAGCCTCATACGGCTCGCAGTCGTACTGCCGGGCCTGCTACGACTTCACCCGCCGCTATGGCCGCGGCGAGTGCACCGCCTGCCGGAGGGTCATCGCGGTCAAGAAAGGCCACTGCCGGCTGTGCTGGCTGCAGGCCGGCATCGCCGCAGCCGGCCGCGGGATCACGCCGGCCGACTTCGCCCGGGCCGGCCGCTTTCAGCAGCTGTCGCTGGCGGGCATGAGCCGCCTCGGCGGCACCGGGCCGGCCCCCGGCGCCGCTGCCGCCGGACCTCCTCCGCCAGCCGGCCCAGCCGCGGGAACACAGCTGGAGCTGCGCGCCCCGGGTGAATCGCGGCACTTCGACGCACGTCACTGGGTCGCCTCCAGAATCGACGGCGAGGCCCTGACCCTGACCAGGCGGATCGCTTCCGAACTCGCCGAGACCCGCGGCTGGAACGCCCGGATCGTCATCGAGACCGGCCGGGCGCTGGCCGTCGTACTGGCCGATCACACACCCGGAGACATGATCGCCTGGTCCGGGCTGTCACCAGCCCTGCACTCCCGGGACCTGAGCGTCACCCGCACCGCCGAGATCCTGGATCTCGCCGGGCTCCTGGACGATGACCGGATCTCCTCCTTCACCACCCTGGCGGCCGGACGGCTCGCGCTGCTGCCGGCGCCGATGGCCGCCGACGTCCGGGACTGGCTGCGCACCCGGAGCGAGGGCGGGCCCCGCAGCCGTCCCCGCGACGAGCACACCGTCCGGCAGAACCTCAACCGGGTCCACCCGCTGCTGCTCGACTGGGCCGGGCAGTACGCCCACCTGCGCGAGGTCACCGCCGCCGACGTCGCCGCCGCCTGCGCGCCGCTGACCGGGAGCCAGCGCCGGCAGACCCTCACCGCCCTGCGCTCGCTGTTCGGCCACTGCAAGAAGACCGGCACGATCTTCGCCGACCCCGCCCGCGGCGTCCACGACGGCCAGCGGCCGCTGAACCTCGTCCAGCCGCTGCAGCCCGCCGAGATAAACCAGGCCGCCTCCGCTGCCGCTACCCCTGCGGCCCGCCTCGCGGTCGCGCTGGCCGCCGTGCACGCCGCCAGGCCCAAGACCATCCGGGAAATGCACCTCGGCGACGTCGACCTCGGCAACAGGCGGCTGACCATCACCGGCCGGAGCCGGCCGCTGGATGACCTGACCAGAAGCCTGCTCCTGGCCTGGCTGCAGCACCGCCGCCGCCGCTGGCCCGGCGCCGCCAACCCGCACCTGATCATCAACCAGCAGACCGCCATGACCACCAGGGCAGTCAGCGAGAACTGGCTGACCGAAACCTGCCGCGGGCTGACCGCCACCCTCGAGCGCCTGCGCGTCGACCGGCAACTCGAAGAGGCCCTCACCTGCGGCGGCGACCCGCTGCACCTCGCCGCCGTGTTCGGGATCGACGACACTACCGCGATCCGCTACGCGACGATCGCTAGTCAGCTCCTGGAAGCCGCCGCCGAACAGCACGAGCTCGCCAGCATCACCGAACCGCGGCTGCCGGAAGCCACTCCCGCGCTTCCGATAACGTAACGCGCCACGAGCACCCGGACGTGACCACGCGAAGCCTGCCCGGACGAGGCCCAACCCCAGCAGCACGGGTAAAACCGGCCAGGCACTGCGGCAACCCAGCCCGCGCAAGGCCAGTCCCCGCGAACCCAAGGACCAGAACCACTCACAGAGCACGAGCACCCCTCAGTTGCCGCCCAAGATCCTTCAGTTCGCGTGAACTCTGGGCAAAGCTTCCCTCCGAACCCGGCGTGCGGCTTTTACCGCACCGGGCTCTCCAGCGATTTATGCCGCGTGCGCGACGGGGTTCGCGTGGATGTGCTCATGGCATGCCGCGCAGACAATAAGCGTCTTACGCCGCATTTTCGCCATGAGCGCGGCCCACGCAGGCTGGCCCGCCCCGGCCCTGCCGAGCTCCTTGAGTCCAGCGACCTGGTGGGCTGCCACCGTCGCGCCGGTCTCGCACAGCTCGCACCACCGCCTGCGGAGCCGGTAAATCAGCTCCCTGGACGGGGCTAGAACCGGGACCGGCACGGGGTCAGGGATGACCGCCCGCCGGTCTTGCCGCAGGATGATCCCGCCGAATCGTGCTACCAGGTCCCGCTTGCCCTCACGCCGCAGCCTGGCCTCGAAGCAGGTCCTGGGACCGTCACCGGTGATAACCTTCGCCTGGTGGCGGGCGGCCATCTGGGTGACGGCGGACTTGTGCCTGGCGGCCAGCGTCTTCAGCATTGATGTCACGGCGTACCAGCGCAGCACGCTGAGCCGCCCGACGTCCCGGGCGAGCAGGTAGTAGTTCACGACGCCCCTGTATTCGGCTCCGTAGGTCCGCACGATGTCGTAGTCGGGCAGGTTCTGGAGCCGTGGCCGGTGCCGCGGTTTGCCGTGCTGCCGGTAGCGGGCGCACTGGGCCTTGATCACGTCCGACGGCACCCGCAGCGCGATCCTCCCGTTGGCTGAACGGACGCCGCTGGTGAGTTTCGTGTCGCAATGCTGGACAATGATGTCATAGCCGAGGAATCGCGCCGGCTGGCTGCGGGTGTGCGTGATCAGGGTTTTATCCTGGTTCAGTTCCAGTCCGAGCGTCTCCCGGAGGAACACTGCCAGTTTCGCCTTGATTTCCTCGGCTTCGGCCTTCGTCCCGGTGAATCCCAGCAAATGGTCGTCGGCATACCTGCAATAGCGCAGCCGCCGGTAGCCGGGGTCCATCGGGTCTTTGGAGGGAAGCGCGCGCAGTTGCCGTTTCAGGTCCCGGGCTGCTGCCCGGTCCCCGCGCCGCCGCGCGTTCTGCAGCTGGCTCCCTATCACCTTGTAAGCGGGATTAGGTGCCCGGCTGTTCCCCCGCGTGTACTGCGGGATCAGTTCCTGCTCGATGAACTTGCCGAGCTTATCCAGGTAGATGTTACTGAGGATCGGGGACTCCACGCCGCCTTGCGGACAGCCGCTGAGCGTGTCATGATATGCCCATTCTTCGAGATACCCGGCCTTCAGCATGTTACGTATCAGCCTCAGGAACCGCTGGTCATGGATCTTCTCCGCCAGTATCCTGAGAAGGATGTCATGGCTGAGACTGCCAGAACAGTCGGAGATGTCACCTTCAATAAACCACACGGTCCCGGTCCAGGAATCACGGATGTGCCGCAGAGCGGTATGGCACCCGCGTCTTTTCCGGAACCCGTGCGACCGGTCAGAGAACTGCGGCTCGTAGTACGCCTCCAGCAGGAGGCGGACCACCTCGCCGACCAGCTTATCTGACCACGAGGGCAGTCCGAGGGGCCGGAGCTTCCCGTTCTTCTTCGGGATGTAGATGCGGCGGGCCGGGGCGAACCGGTACCGCTCGTATCGCATCAGCTCGGTGATCTCGTGAATCTTATCCTCGGACATGCCGTCGGCGGTTCCCTCGCTGGCCCCGGGCGTCATCGCCCCGTGGTTGGAGTAGATGTTCCCGTACGCCATTTTCCGGACTAATTTTTGTCCGTTTT
>DATKRH010000006.1:0-15071 GCA_035532295.1 Streptosporangiaceae bacterium | reverse complement strand
CGCCACGTCCGCCAGCGCCAGGTTCAGCCCCTTGGCCCCGGTCGGCGGCACGATGTGCGCGCTGTCTCCGGCCAGGAACAGCCGACCGTGGCGCATCGGCTCGCTCACGAAGCTGCGCATCGGCGTGACGCCCTTCTCCAGCACCGGGCCCTCCTTGAGGTCCCAGCCCGGCAGGCCCAGCCGCAGTTGCAGCTGCGCCCAGATCCTGTCGTCCGGCCAGTCGGCCACGTCGGTCCCCGGCGGTACCTGCAGGTACAGCCGGCTGACCTGCGGGCTGCGCAGGCTGTGCAGGGCGAAGCCGCGCGGGTGATGGGCGTAGATCAGCTCGTCGGTGGACGGCGCGACCCTGGCCAGGATGCCCAGCCACGCGTAGGGATACTCCCGTTCCCGGACGGTCCGCAGCGCCGCCGGGATGGCCGGCCGGCAGATGCCGTGAAACCCGTCGCAGCCGGCGATCGCGTCGCAGGTCACCTCGTGCCGGACGCCGTCGGCGCTGGTGTAGCGCAGCACCGGCCGGTCGGTCTCCAGGTCGGCGACCTCGGTATCGGTCACCTCGAACTCGATGTCACCCCCGGCCGCCAGGCGCGCCGCGATGAGGTCCTTGACCACCTCGGTCTGGGCGTAGACCGTGACCGTCCTGCCGCCGGTCAGGTCCCGGAAGTCCAGGTGGTGGCGCTCGCCGCCGAACTGGAGGTAGATCCCGCCGTGCTCCAGGCCCTCCCGGTCCAGGCGGCTCGCCACGCCCGCCGCGCGCAGCAGGTCCACGCTGCCCTGCTCCAGCACGCCGGCCCGCTGCCGTGCTTCGCAGTAGGCGCGGCTGCGGAGCTCCACGAGCACCGAGTCGATGCCGCGCAGCGCCAGCAGGTGGGCGAGCAGTAGCCCGGCCGGCCCCGAGCCGACGATGCCGACCTGCGTGCGCTCGGTGCGCGGGGCGCCCGGGCTGGCCATGCTGCCTGCCTCCCTAGAACGGGTACGGGGTGATGTCACCGCGCATGGTCACCCACCGGGTCTCGGTAAAGGCCTCCAGGTTGGCCGTGCCGCCGAACCTGGCCCCGGTGCCAGAGTCGAGCAGCCCGCCGAACGGGGCGTTGGGCTCGTCGTCCACCGTCTGGTCGTTGATGTGCACGATGCCGGTCGGGATCCTGCGGGCCAGGTCGAGGCCGCGCATCACGTCGCTAGTGAGGATGCCGAGCGACAGCCCGTACTCGCTGTCGGCGGCCAGCTTGGCCGCGTCGTCGGCGGTCGCGAACCGCAGCACCGGCGCCACCGGGCCGAACACCTCATCGGCGTAGGCCGGCATGGCGGGCGCGACGTCGGCGAGCACCGTCGGCTGGTAGAACAGGCCCTCGTAGCTGCCGCCCGCGGCCAGCCGGGCGCCCGCGTCGACGCTCCCGGTGACCATCGCGTGGATCTTGTCGCGCTGCCGCTCGTCGATCACCGGGCCGAGCGCCACCTGCCCGGTCGGGTCGCCCACCGGCAGGTGCGCCGCCTTCTCCGCCAGCCGGCTCACGTACTCGTCGTAGATGGCCTCGTGCACCAGGTGACGGCCGGTGGTCATGCAGATCTGCCCCTGATGCAGGAACGATCCCCACGCGCCCGCCGAGACGGCCCGGTCCAGGTCAACATCATCCAGAACGATCAGCGCGGAGTTGCCGCCCAGTTCCAGGTGAGCCCGCTTGAGGTGCCGGGCCGCCAGCTCGCCGACCCGGCGGCCCGCCGCCGTGGAGCCGGTGAACGAGATGACCCGCACGGCGGGCTCGGCGATCAGCGCCTCGCCCGCGTCGACGCCACCGGGCAGCACGTGCAGCAGGCCTGCGGGCAGGCCGGCCTCCTCGAAGACCCGCGCGAGCACCACGCCGCCGCACACCGCGGTGCGGGGGTCGGGCTTGAGCACCACGGCGTTGCCGAGCGCCAGCGCGGGGGCGACCGAGCGGATGGACAGGATCTGCGGGAAGTTGAACGGCGCGATCACGCCGACGACGCCGGCCGGAACGCGTTCCACGAAGCTGAGCCGCTGCTGCTCGCTCGGGATGAGCTCGCCGGTGGGCCGGTTCGGCAGCGTCGCGGCCTCGAAGATCTCCTCCGTGGCCACGTGCGTTTCGAACTGCGCCGCCGGGCCGATCTTCCCGCCCTCGCGGATGCTCCAGCTCTCGATCTCCGGGGCGTTGGCCAGCCAGATCTCCGCGGCCTTGCGCAGGATGGCGGCTCGCTGGGTATAGGGGACCGCGGCCCAGGCCGGCTGGGCCGCGGCGGCCTGCTGCGCTGCCCTGGCGATGTCGGCAGGCCCGGCGATGCCGGTCCGCCCGAGTTCGCCGCCGGTGGCCGGCTCAGTGACCGCGGCCTCGTGGCCGGTCGTTACCCAGCCACCCGAGTAGACCTTGCCCCGCCATGCTGTCTCATCGAGAAATGCCACGAGTGTTCCTTCGTCGGTAGCCTCGCGCCGGCCAGATCCGGCCCAGTGCCAATCAGTCAGCGCCGTGCGCTCTTCGAACATAAGTTCTTTTCGCAGACATACTGAAATCTAGTGACCCCGTATGTCGGTGTCAACGCACGCCGGGCGTCCATGAGCCAGATGCCGTCAGGCGGCGAGCGGGAGATGCTCGGCCTGTCTGTCTCCGGCCAATTCGCCGACCCCTCCGGTCAAACCGGAAATTCCGGCTTAAGCGTCGCGGCGCTTAAGCAAGTAGATGCCGGCGGCGAGCAGTAGCGCCGTCCAGATGCACAGCACCCCGAAGCCCTGCCAGGGTGACAGCAGGTCGCCCGCCTGCTGGTGGGCGTGCGAGATCAGCGACCCGGCCTGCTGGGGCAGGTAGGCGTTGATGTGTGCCCCCCAGCTGCCGGGCAGCAGGCCGCTCAGGATGGGCAGCACCAGCACCACGCCGATGATCGTGCTGATGGCGCCGGCGGTGTGCCGGATCAGCGCACCGACCGCCAGCGCGAGCAGGCCGAGCACGGTCAGGTACAGGCCGGTGCCGAAGACCGCCCTGGCCACGCCCGGGTCGCTCAGGGACACCGCCACCCGGCTGTGCAGGATCGCGGAGCCGGCGAAGAACGAGCTGAAGCAGACGATCTCGGCCAGGACCAGGATCAGCGCCGCGAACACGATGGCCTTGGCCGCCAGCATCGGGGTCCGCCGGGGCACGGCGAGCAGCGACGCCCGGATCACGCCGGTGGAGTACTCCGTCGTGATCAGCAACGCGCCCAGCACGCAGATCGTGAGCTGGCCCAGGCCGACCCCCGCGCCCATGAGGAAGCCCGCAGGGTCGGCGATGATCGCTACGTGCGCCTCCCGGCCGCCGCCGCCGCCGCGGCCCTTGTCCCAGTTCGCCGTGATCAGCGCCGTGACTAGCACCGTGAAGCCGATGGTGATCACCACGAAGAGGATCAGCGCCCAGACGGTCGAGCGCACCGAGCGGATCTTCGTCCACTCCGATAGCAGCAGGTGCCCGAATCCGGCGCGGGTCCCGGCCGGGGCTCCGGCCAGCCCGCCGGCCGGGCTGACCGGGCCGGGCGGGCTGACGGGCTGCGGGGCGGTCACCGGTTGCCCCCATCGGCGTCGGCCGCTGCGGCACTGTCGGCTCCGGCGGGCGCGGGCGCGGTGCTGCCGGCGGCGGCCATGGGCCCGGGCCCGTGCTCGCCGAACTCCAGGCTGCCCGAGGTAAGTTCCATGAACGCTTCCTCCAGCGATGCGAGCTGCGGACTGAGCTCATGCAGCACGACGGACCCGGACGCCGCTAGCTCGCCGATCCGCGGCGCGGGCATCCCGGTGACGGTCAGGGTCGCCGCGCCCGCGGTGCTGTCACCGCTGAGGGTGACCCGGCCGCCCTCGGCCTCGATCAGCGCAGTCAGCCGCGCCGCGTCCGGGGTCCGCACCCGCACAGACTGCTCGGAACTGCGGGCGATCACGTCCCCGGTCGCCGAGTCAGCGATGAGCTTCCCGCGGCCGATCACGATCAGGTGGTCGGCCGTCACGGCCATCTCGTTCATCAGGTGGCTGGACACCAGGATCGTGCGGCCCTGTCCGGCCAGGTACTTGAGCAGGTTCCTGATCCACAGCACGCCCTCGGGGTCGAGGCCGTTGACCGGCTCGTCCAGGAGCAGGTACTGCGGGTCGCCGAGCATCGCCGCCGCGATGCCCAGCCGCTGGTTCATGCCGAGGGAGAACGTCCCGGCCCGCTTGGCCGCCACGTCGCGCAGGCCCACCATGTCCAGCACCTCGTCCACCCGGCTCTTGGGCAGGCCCTGGGACTGGGCGAGGAAGAGCAGGTGGTTGGCGGCGCTGCGGCCGCCGTGCACGGACTTGGCCTCCAGCAGCGCGCCCACCGTCCGCAGCGGGTTAGCCAGTTCCGCGTAGCGCTTGCCGTTAATGGTCGCGACACCGCTGTCGGGCCGGTCCAAGCCGAGTATCAGGCGCATGGTCGTGGACTTGCCGGCGCCGTTGGGTCCGAGGAACCCGGTGACCCGGCCCGGCCTGACCGTGAAGGACAGATGGTCCACGGCGACCTTGCCGGAATAGACCTTCGTCAGGTCGCGAGCTTCGATCATGATTTTCTCCAGCGCGGGCGCGGACATATCGGCCCCGTGGCCAGATCTAACCTAGCAAGGCGACGGGATGCCGGTGACCGCTCCGCGCCGGGTGCTGCCGGGCGCGGCATATTCCTGGCCGCCCGGCCGTCGCTGGCCAGCCGTTGTCACGTACGCTGCTGCGAAGAATGGCCGAATCGAGTCAGCATCCGCTACCGTCGCCCGGCGGTCCGGTCGGCGGCGACCGCCCCGGAAACGCCACGGGGCAGCTCCGGGCACTTTCCGCGACCCTGGCGATCGCGGCAGGCGGCGCCCTCCTGGGGGTAGCCGGCGGCCTGGTCTGGGCGGCGATCGCCCCGCAGGCCCTGTTCATGGTGGCCAGCCGGGGCGTGGCCTACGTGGTCAACCCGGAGACGAGCGCGTTCATCGCCGCGGACGGCTGGTTCAGCGTTGTCGCCGTCGCGGGCGGGGCGATCATCGGCCTGGCCGGGTACCTGCTGGGTGTCCGGCGCTTCGGGCCGCTGCCGGCCGTCGGCGCCCTGGTCGGGGCGACGGCGGCGGCCTTCCTGGCCTGGTGGGTCGGGCGCAACATGGGCCTGGCCGCGTTCCGGTACCAGCTGGGGATCAGCAAGCCCGGCGCCCTGATCCACCAGCCCGCCGACCTGGGGGCGCGCGGCGCGCTGGCGTTCTGGCCGCTGGCCGCCGGAGCCGTCATCGGCGGGATCGAGCTCGCGGCGGCACTGCGCGAGCGGCGGCGGCACGCCGCGTTCGAGCAGTACCGCGGGCCCGAGCAGTACCGCGGGCCGGGGGAGTACCGTGGCCCGGGGAAGTACCGTGGCCCGGACGCTCAGCATGGCAGCTGGGACGGTCAGTCCCGCGGCTAGTGCGCCCGCGGCTAGTGAGCTCCGACCGCCATGGCGGCTCCGACGATCCCGGCGTCGTTCAGCATGATGGCCGGCACCACGCGAGCCCGCAGGTTGGTGAGCAGGGGCAGGAACTTGTCCGATTTCTTGCTGATCCCGCCGCCGATGATGATCAGGCTCGGCGACAGCAGCGCCTCCATGTGCTCCAGGTACTCATCGACGCGCCCCGCCCACTGCCCCCAGCTCAGGTCGTGTTCCTCGCGGGCGAGCTCGGACGCGCGCTTTTCCGCGTCCTTGCCGCGGATCTCGATGTGGCCGAACTCGGTATTGGGCACGAGGATCCCCTTGATGAACAGGGCGCTGCCGATCCCGGTGCCCAGGGTCAGCATCAGCACCGTGCCGTCCTGGTCAACTCCCGCGCCGAAGCGCATCTCGGCGATGCCGGCCGCGTCCGCGTCGTTAATGACGGTCACCTCCTGCCCCGTAGCCCGGCCGAATAGCTGCCGCCCGTCGAGGCCGATCCAGTCCTCGTCGAGGTTGGCCGCGGTCTGGATCTGGCCGTCGGTCACCACGCCGGGAAAGGTAACGCCGACTGGGCCCGTCCAGTCGAATGCCTTGACCAGTTCCTGCACCACCTGCGCCACGGCGTCTGGCTTGGCGGGGTGCGGGGTAGCGAGTTTCTGCCGCTCAGCGGTCAGGGTGCCGCCCGCCAGGTCCACCGGCGCGGCCTTGATCCCCGTGCCGCCGATGTCGATGCCGAGTACCTGCGCCATCTGGCCTCCAGCTGTGCCCGTGATCTCGGGGAAGAACTAGCTGCCCCGAGCGTAAGCCCGCTAGGCCACCTCGCGCGCGCCGGGCCATGCCGCGGGGCGGTCGCCAGGCGGTCGCCGGGCGGGGGCGGCTGGCGGTCGCTGTGGCAGGATCGGCGGTTAGCCGGGAACGATCAGCTGGCGGAAGGAGCCGGGCCGATGAGCCGCATCACCACCGCCTGCCTGGACCTGGCGGGCACGACCGTCGCCGACGACGGCAGCGTCATGGCCGCCTTCAAGTCCGCCGTGGCCGATCAAGGCCTGGTGCCCGGCGCGCCCGGCTACGACGACGCGATGACCATCGTGCACGCCACCATGGGCCAGTCCAAGATCGGGGTATTCCGCCAGATCCTGGGCAGCGCGGCGGCGGCGCGGCAGGCCAACAGCGTGTTCGAGGCCAGTTATGCCGGCGCCGTCCGGGCCGGCCTGGTGACGCCGCTGCCCGGTGCCGCCGAGACCATCACCGCGCTGCGCGCGGCCGGGATCAGGGTCTGCCTCGCCACCGGCTTCGCCCCGCCGACGCGAGACGCGCTGCTGGACGCGCTGGGCTGGCGGCCGCTCATCGACCTGGCGCTGTCGCCTGCCGATGCGGGCCGCGGCCGTCCCTGGCCCGACCTGCCGCTCACGGCGCTGCTGCGGCTGGGCGGCGGGGCCGTCAGTGAGCTAGCGGTGGTCGGCGATACCCCCAGTGACATCGAGTCGGGGCTGCGCGCCGGGGCGGGCCTGGTGGCCGGCGTGCTGACCGGTTCGGCGGGCTGGGAGGAGCTGGAGCAGGCGGGCGCGCCGCACATCCTGGATGCGGTCACCGGCCTGCTGCCGCTGCTCGGCATCGGTGCCCCCAGCCCGGACTGACGCGGGCCCCCGGCAACCAGTCTGGGCGCGAGTCTTGCCGCGGCGCGCCGGGTCATGCAAGGTGAGTGATCGCCGGTCCATCGCGTTTCGCGGTGCGCTCAGGCCGCGAGCCGCGACTTCCGTCCGGACTCGACTCTGCCTGCAGGAGAGGTCATGCCGAGTCACACGCCCGGATCAGGTCGGCCGGTCGGGATCCGAGATGTCGCCCGGCTGGCCAAGGTCTCGGTCGCCACCGCGAGCCTGGCTCTCAACGGGCAGCCCGGCGTGGCGGCGGTCACCCGAGGCCGCATCGTCGCCGCCGCGGAGCAGCTCGGATATCACGCTAACCCGCAGGCTCAGGCCCTGCGGACGGGGCGCAGCACGACGTACGGCTTAGTGTTCCGCAACTTCGCGAACCCGTTCTTCCTGGAGGTCCTGAGCGGGGCGCAGGAGATCGCGGCCGAGTCCGGAGCCACCCTTCTCGTCCTGGACTCGGGATACTCGCCGGAGCGCGAATGCGAGCACGTCCGGGAAATGGCCGCGCAGCGGCTCGCCGGGCTTGCCATCTCCCCAGTCGGGGCCGGCGAGTCGATCCGGCTCTGGCAGGAGGCCCGGCCCGGTGCGCCGGTCGTGGCGCTGAATGCGTCCGCCGACGGCATCAGCGGCGTCTGCCGGGTCCGGCCGGACAACGCCAGGGCGGTCGAGCTGCCCATGCGCCGCCTGGCCGAGCTCGGCCACACCGACGTCGCGTTCCTGGCGGCCCCGCTGGGCCTCATGGCGGACCCGGACCGGCTGCACCATTTCCGGCGGCTCGCGCGCGACCTGGACCTGCGGCCGCACGTGCTGCATTCGCCGCTGACGATGGCCGACGTGCAGCGGGCCACCCGGGAGGTGCTGGCCGCCCCCGGTGCCCCGACGGCGATCATCACGAACTCCGACTACACGGCGCACGCCGTCTACAAGGCGGCCCGCGAGCTCTGCCTGGTCATCGGGCCGGGAGTGTCGGTCATCGGCCATGACGACCTGCCGACGTCGGAGCTGCTCGACCCGCCGCTGGCGACGGTGCGCATGGATCAGCGGGCGATGGGCCGCGCGCTGATGCTGCGCCTGCTGGGGCGGGTACCGCCGGACGATCACATCGCGGCGGTCGAACTCGTCGAGCGCGCCTCCCTGACGGTCCCGGCAATCCGGCTCAACCAGGACGTCCAGCAGCCAAGATGAACGCCCGGGTAGCCACGGGCGTCAACTCGGTAACGTCCCTTGACACCCCAGCGGCGGGTGCGTCAGCATACCGATGCTAAACGTTTTAGGCATTTGCCCAGAATGCAAACCCCATGGGGGGGTTTACGGGCCGCTAGTCGGTGTTGTACTGCGGCATTTCGGCAAACTGCAGCTTAGTCATTGGCGTGGGGCAGCTAATAGGAGGAATTCGCGTGAGATCGCCACATCGGTTCGCGCTCGTCGGGCTGACCGCCCTAGCGCTTCTAGGGGCCGGGTGCTCCTCAGGTTCTTCGGGTTCCAGTAGCAGTACCAAGTGGAACACTGTCACGTCGGCCGCGTCCGGCGGCGGGATGAAGGCGCTGATCGCCGCGGCTAAGCAGGAGGGCACGCTTAACGTCATCGCCCTCCCGCCGACGTGGGCGAACTACGGCAACATCATCAAGCAATTCACCAAGACCTACGGAATCAAGGTCGTATCCGCTAATCCTGAGGGCAGCAGCCAGGACGAAGTCGACGCCGTAAAGTCGGAGAGCGGCACCTCGAAGGCGCCCGACGTGATGGACGTCGGCATGGCCGTGGCCCTGGTGAGCACCAACCTGTTCGCGCCGTACGAGGTCAGCGCCTGGAGTTCCATCCCGGCCGCCCAGAAGGACCCCAAGGGCCTGTGGACGCAGGACTACGGCGGCTATATGTCGATCGGCTACAACTCGGCTAAGTTCGGGACGATTACCTCGGTCAGCCAGCTACTCCAGCCCAAGTTCAAGAACGCCGTCGCCCTGAACGGCAACCCGACGCAGGCTAACGCGGCGCTGGGCGGCGTGATGATGGTCAACCTCGCCCAGGGCGGGACGGCCGACAGCATCGCCAAGGGCGTGGCCTTCTTCCACCAGCTCAAGCAGAAGGGGAATTTCTCCCCGGTGCAGGCGACCGGCGCCACGATCAAGGCGGGCACCACCCCGGTCGTTATCAACTGGGACTACCTGAGCACGGCCAGCGTCGTGGGCCAGGGCGCGAACTGGAAGGTATTCGTGCCGTCGAACGCCATCCTGGGCGGCTACTACGCGCAGGCCATCAACAAGACCGCGCCGCACCCGGCGGCGGCCCGGCTGTGGGAGGAGTTCCTGTACTCCCAGGGCGCTGCCGGTGGCCAGAACCTCTGGCTGCAGGGCGGTGCCCGGCCGGTCGAGATGACGGCGATGACCAGCAACGGCAGCCTTGACAAGACCGCGGCCGCCGCGCTGCCGCCGGTTGCGGGCGCGCCGGTGTTCCTGTCCGCCACCCAGGCCACCGACGCTGCCACGTATCTGGCGGCGAACTGGGCCAAGGCAGTGAAGTAGCCAAGACGTTGGCTGTTGCCGCTGCTACGACTACCGGAGGCGCCCGGTCCAGCCGGGCCGGGCGCCTCCCGTCCCCGTCCTGGGTCGGCACCGTGCCGTTCCTCGGCTACGTCGGGGTCTTCCTGCTGCTGCCGACCGGGATCGTTATCTGGGACGCTGTGCGGAACCCTGCGGGCCAGTTCGACCTGTCCAGCCTCAAGCTGCTCTTCAACCCGGATGTCCGCAGCTTCTTCACCGGGTCCATCGAGCTGAGCGCGGTGTCCTCGGTGACCGGCGCCATCCTCGGCGCGCTCCTCGCGTACGCGGTGGCGTCGGGGAATCCCGATGGCGTGGTACGCCGGCTGTACCTGGCCGGGTCGGGCGTGCTCGCCCAGTTCGGCGGCGTCACCCTGGCGTTCGCCTTCAACGCCGCGATCGGGCCCTCGACCGGCTTCCTGTTCCACGCCGACTGGTACTACAACTTCCCGGGCGGCATCGGCCTCATCTACATCTACTTCCAGATCCCGCTGATGGTGCTCGTCTTCCTGCCCGCCATCGACGGGCTGAAGATCCAGTGGCGCGAGGCGACCGAGAATCTCGGCGGATCGACCTGGCAGTACTGGCGGCATGTAGGCTTCCCGCTGCTGGCGCCCGCGTTCATCGGCGCGACCCTGCTGCTGTTCGCCAACGCCCTGTCGGCTTACGCGACGATCCAGGCGTGGGAGAACCAGATCGCCTACACCGTGCCGCAGCAGATCTACATCTCGATCAACAGCGAGGTGGGCCTGGCCTCCAACGAGGGCGACGTGCTCGCGCTGGGCATGGTGGTGTTCGTGGCCATCATCATGGTGGGGTACGCCTTGCTGCAGCGAAGGGCGGCGCGATGGCTGCGATAACTTCCCTGGGCGAGTCCGCTCCGGCCCCGCAGACCGCCAGGCCGCGCGGCATGCAGATCGGGCGCCGCCGGCGGCTGAACCTGTTCCGTTACGTGACGTTCACGATCTTCGGCCTGTTCTTCTTCCTTCCGTTGTTCGCGATGGTGCGGTTCTCCCTGGAGGGCAAGCAGGCGGGTACCTTCTCGCTGTCGGCCTGGACGCAGATCGGCTCCACGCCCGGCCTGGTCAGCGCGATCGAGATCACCCTGGAACTGGCGGTCATCACCTGCGCGGTGGTCCTGGTGCTGCTGGTCCCGACCATGATCTGGATCCGGCTGCGGGTGCAGTGGATCAGCCGGATCTTCGAGTTCCTTTGCCTGCTGCCGCTCACCATCCCGGCGATCGTGCTGGTCGTCGGCCTGCAGCCGATCTATAACAAGATCGAGCACTACAACGTCTCGGCGCTCCAGCTGTTCTGGGTCTACGTCATCCTGGCGCTGCCATACGCCTACCGCTCGCTGTCGGCCGGCCTGACCGCGATTGACGTTACGACGCTCTCGGAGGCCGCGCGCAGCCTGGGCGCCAGCTGGGCCACCGTGATCCTGCGCGTGATCGTGCCGAACATGTGGCAGGCCATTCTCAATGCCATGCTGCTGACCTCGGCCCTGGTACTGGGCGAGTTCACGATCGCCGAGATCCTGAACGACGTTAACCTGCAGGTGGCCCTGTTTAATATCAGCCGGGCCACCGCGAATGCCGGTGTCCTGTTCTCGACCTCGACCGCTGCGCTGCTGTTCGCCTTCGCCCTGCTGCTGATCCTGTCCTACGTCGGCCGTCGGCGTCGCCGCGGCCGCGCATGAGGGAGACGATGTGACATCATCCGCCGCTGAGACCTACGCACCCCCGGCTCGCGCCGGGGTGGAGGTCAGGCTGGAGGGACTGCGCCGGGCCTACGGCCAGGTCGTGGCCCTCGACGGCGTGGACCTGACCCTGCAGCCCGGCGAGCTCGTCGCGCTGCTCGGCCCGTCTGGATGCGGCAAGACCACGACCTTGCGGCTGCTGGCCGGGCTCGAGGATGCAGACGGCGGCACGATCACGGTCGCCGGCCGGGACATCTCGAAGCTGCCGGCCAGCAAGCGGGACATGGGCATGGTCTTCCAGGCCTATTCCCTGTTCCCGCACATGACGGTCCGCCAGAACGTGGCCTTCGGGCTGCGGCTGCGCCGGGTCAGCAAGGAAGCCCGGGACCGGCGTGCCCTGGAGATGCTGGAGCTGGTCGGCCTGTCCGAGCAGGCCGACCGCTACGCGAGCCAGATCTCCGGCGGCCAGCAGCAGCGCGTCGCGCTGGCCCGCGCGCTGGCCATCGAGCCCAAGGTGCTGCTGCTCGACGAGCCGCTGTCCGCGCTGGACGCCAAGGTCCGCGGCCAGCTCCGCGACCAGATCCGGCGGATCCAGCTGGAGCTGGGCATCACCACCCTGTTCGTCACGCACGATCAGGAGGAGGCCCTCGCGATCGCTGACCGGGTCGGCGTGATGCGGGAGGGGCGCATCGAGCAGCTGGCGCCGCCGACCGAGGTCTACTCCCGCCCGGCGTCCTCGTTCGTGGCGGAATTCGTCGGCCTTACTAACCGGCTGCCGGGCGAGGTGCGGAACGGGCGGGTGAGCGTGCAGGGCTGCGAGCTGCCGCTCATGGACTCCACCGTCCCCGACGGCCCGGCGATAGCGCTGGTGCGGCCAGAGGCGGTGACGCTCGCCTCCGGCGCGGGGCAGGAGTCCGGCCCGCTGGTGGGCACCGTGATCGCCGCCACCTTCCTGGGCGCGACGAGCCGCCTGACCGTGGACCTCGGCAGCACCACCGTCATGGCTCAGCTGCCGACCTCCGACGCGGCCGCGCTGACGGCGGGCAGCCAGGTCACCCTCACCATCCGCCCGGACCCCGTGCTCGTCTCGGCGGACAAGGTCGCCGCGAGCGAATCGTGAGCGCCGGCCACCCGCACCCGCACCCGCACCCGCAGCTGACCACTGACCGCAGGTTCGGGCCCGGTCCCGTGCTGCGCCACGGCCTGGTCGCGCCCTACCGCGCCATCCAGATCGCGCCGGGCGAGCCGCACCTGGTCCGCGACGACCTGGTTCGCGACGACCTGGGCGGAGCCGGCGCGGACCCGCGGGGCGGGACGGCGCGTCCGCTGCTGTCCCTGGTGCACGTCACCGATCTCCAGCTGGCTGACGTCCAGTCGCCGGCCAGGTTCGAGTTCCTCAACCGTGAGTACGCCGATCCGCGGTACGCCGCGCTGGTGCCGACGCAGCGCCCGCAGGAGGCGCTGACCGCGCATGCGGTCGACGCCATGCTGCGCACCGTGAACGCGGCCCGCGGGCCGGCCACGGGCATGCCGGTGCAGCTCGCCGTGACCACCGGTGACGCGATCGACAACGCGCAGTGGAACGAGGTCCTGAACTTTCTCGCCCTCTTCGACGGCGGCCCGGTCCGGCAGAATTCCGGCGGTTTCCGGTACGAGGGCGTCCAGGCACTGGACTGGCCCGATGACATCTTCTGGAAGCCGGACGGCGCCGGCCCGGCGGGGCCAGACGTATTTCGCAGCTCCTACGGCTTCCCGCATCATCCTGGCCTGCTGGAGCGCGCGCTGAGCGAGTTCTCCGCCGCGGGCCTGCGGGTCCCGTGGCTGTCGTGCTTCGGTAACCATGAGGCGCTGATCCAGGGCGTCGGGATACCGACCCCGGAGCTGGCCGCGGCGCTCGTCGGCGGGAGCAAGCCGGTGCGGCTGCCGGAGGGCTTTGACGCCAATAAGGCGCTCCAGCAGTTCACCGAGCGTCCCGAGGCATTCATGGTGGGCCCGTCCCGGCTTGTCACCGCGGACCCGGCCCGGCGGCCGGTCACCCGGCGGGAGTTCGTCGAGGCCCACTTCCGGCCCGGCGCGCGCCCGGCCGGTCACGGGTTCACCGAGCAGAACCGCCTCGACGGCACGGCGTATTACGTGCACGACACCCCGGCGGTCCGGCTCATCGCGCTGGACACCAACTGCCTGCTCGGCGGGGCCGCCGGATGCCTGGACCGGGACCAGGCGCGGTGGCTGGAGGCCCGGCTCGCCGAGGTGCACTCGGCCTACTCCGGGACCGACGGCAGCCAGATCCGCACCGGGCACGACGACCGCCTGGTGATCATCTTCTCCCACCACGGCATCGACACCCTCACGAGCGCGAGCATCGGCCACGCCGGGCCGGACGGCGAGCCGCTGATCGGCGCGCCCGACCTCCTGGCCCTGCTGCACCGCTTCCCGAACGTGGTGCTCTGGCTGAACGGGCACACGCACATCAACGCGATCCGGGCCCGTCGTGCCCGCGCACAGGCGGCGGGCGGGTTCTGGGAGGTAACGACGTGTGCCATCGTCGACTGGCCCTGTCAGACGCGGCTGGTCGAGCTCGTCGATTCCGGCGGCTACCTGTCCGTTGTCTGCACCATGCTGGACCACGACACCCCTGCCGCGGTGGCGCAACCTCAGACCAGCGCCGAACTGGCTTCCCTGCACCGAGAGCTGGCCGCCAACGTGCCCTTCGCGGGGCACGGATCGCATACCGCGGGGACCGTGGCTGACCGGAACGTCGAGCTGCGGATTTCGGCCCCGTTCCCGCTGGAGCGGCTCGCCGACTGATCTCGCGCGGTCCTGGCGCTGGGCCGGCTCTGTTCAGGGCCGCCAGCTGGCCGAGGTCAGGGCCGCCAGCTGGCCGACGTCAAGGCCGCGACATCCGGGACGCTGCCATCGATCCGCACGCGCGCCGCTGAAGTGCGGCCGAATGCCCACATGGTCAGCTCGGCGGGTGTCCCGGTCACGGTCACCATGGGCGCGCGGGCCTTGGCCGTGATCCGGATCGGGGTCGTGCCCTGGCCGCCCGGACGGGGACCGCCGTCCCTGGCGAGCTCCACGCCGACCGGCGCCTTGCGCAGCGTCAGCCGCGCTATCTTGAGCTGCCGCCACAGCAGGTCGGACAGCCCTTCGTCGAGATCCCGCGGCTCCCAGCCCGGCTGTGCCCGGCGGACATCCTCGTGATGCACGAAGTACTCGACCGGATTGACCCGCGCGTCCGCGCCCGGAATGGCGAACAGCGAAGTCCGGGGCGGCCCCGTCCTGATCTGCTCGACCAGGACGGGGAACGGCGTCCGCTCGACGAGACGCTGCTGCACCTTGCGGGTGTGCCCGGCCAGCGGACCGCCTATGACGCCGAGGGCGGCATCGGGGCGACGTTCTCGCAGCACGAGGTGCGCGGCTAGGTCGGCGGTCCGCCACCCCGCGCAGAGCGTCGGCTGACTGGGGCCGAGTTCATCCAGCAAGGCGCAGATGGCCAGACGCTCGTCACGGGCATAGGTCACCTGGATGATGTTAGGTCACGCGCCGTCCGGCCGCCCTCGCGCCCAGCGCAGCGCTCAGAACGGCAGCGAAAGTCCCCGGGCCTATTGCCCGCCGTTTCGGCCCGCCCGTGTCGCTCGTGTCGCCCTGCTGGTGGCCGGGCTGGGCGCGCGTGCTGCTGGCTCTGGCCGTGGTTCTGGCTGTGGTTCTGCCCTCTGGCGGGGTGGGTGGGGTAGGTGTGGGTGGTCCAGTGGAAGGTGCCGGGGCGGGG
>DATKRH010000005.1:0-6241 GCA_035532295.1 Streptosporangiaceae bacterium | reverse complement strand
AGACCGTGACCGCGTGAGTCCAGAGGAGGCAGTAAGCGCATGCGCCGCTACGAGATGATGATCATTCTCGACCCCTCGCTTGAGGAGCGCACCGTCCAGCCGTCGCTCGACCAGTTTCTCAAGGTCGTCACGACCGCCGGCGGCAGTGTCGACAAGGTTGATGTCTGGGGACGGCGTCGGCTGTCCTACGAGATCGACAAGAAGACCGAGGGCATCTACACCGTCGTCGACCTGATGGCGGAGCCGGATGCCGTCAAGGAGCTCGACCGCCAGCTCAACCTGAACGAGGCTGTCCTGCGGACCAAGATCCTGCGGCCGGACGTGCACTAGGCGCTTTCCGGCCTCCCCGAGCTGACTGAACCCGACCGACCGGGAGCACCCCGATGGCAGCAGGCGACACCCAGATCACTATCGTCGGCAACCTTGTTGACGACCCCCAGCTCCGCTATACCCCCACGGGTAACGCGGTAGCCAACTTCCGGGTGGCATCCACGCCCCGGTTCCTGGACAAGGCCACCAACGAGTGGAAGGACGGCGACAGCCTCTTCCTGACCTGCAATGTCTGGCGGCAGCCGGCGGAGAACGTCGCCGAGAGCCTGCAGCGGGGCATGCGCGTCATCGTTTCGGGGCGGCTGCGGCAGCGGTCCTATGAGACTCGCGAGGGCGAGAAGCGCACCGTTTACGAGATCGAGGTCGACGAGGTCGGCCCCTCGCTGCGGAACGCCTCGGCCAAGGTCACCCGGTCCACCCGGTCCGGTGGCGGTGGCGGTGGCTTCGGCGGCGGCTCGTCGTCGGGCGGCGGCCAGGGCAACCAGGGCGGCAACCAGGGCGGCAACCAGGGGGGGCAGGGCGGCTTCGGCGGCGGCGGCGGACGCCCGGCCGACGATCCGTGGGCCTCGGACGCTGGCGGCGGGGACTCCTCGTTCGCCGACGAACCGCCGTTCTAACCCGGACTGTGCCCCACATCCCGGGACCACGACCAGACATCCGTTAACCGACCATCCCCGCCGGCGGCGGGGCTCTGCTAAGGAGCACCAAGATGGCCAAGCCACCCATTCGCAAGCCTAAGAAGAAGGTTTGCCTGTTCTGCCAGGAGAAGATCACCCGCGTGGACTACAAGGACACCGGGCTGCTGCGGAAGTTCATCTCTGACCGCGGCAAGATCCGCGCCCGTCGGGTGTCCGGCAACTGCACGCAGCACCAGCGCGATGTCGCCACGGCGATCAAGAACGCGCGCGAGATGGCGCTGCTGCCCTACACGAGCACGGCTCGCTGAGACCGGGGAGGTAAGGACCGATGAGCGGTACGCCCATGAGGCTCATCCTGACGCAGGAGGTCTCCGGCCTGGGTGCCCCCGGCGACGTGGTCGAGGTAGCGGCGGGCTATGGCCGCAACTACCTCGTTCCGCGCGGCCTGGCGATGCAGTGGACCCGAGGCGCCGAGAAGCAGATCGAGCTGATCAGGCGGGCCCGCTCGACCCGCGAGATCCGCAGCCTGGATGACGCCCGGGAGGCAGCCGCCAAGCTCGCCTCGCTGACCGTCCGCCTGCAGACCCGGGCGGGGAGCGGCGGCCGGCTGTTCGGCTCGGTGTCCACCTCGGACATCGTGGCGGCGGTCAAGGCGGCCGGGGGTCCTGCGCTGGACAAGCGCAAGATCGAGGTCAGGAATCCGATCAAGACAGTCGGGGCGCACCAGGTCGCGGTGCGGCTACACCCCGAGATCAGCGCGACGCTCAGCCTTGAGGTGTCCGCGGCCTAGTCGCCCCGGTCGCACTGGGCGCCCCGGTCGCGGCGCCCCGGTCGCACTGCGGCTGCGCTGGCTGTGATCCCCCGGCGGGAGGTTATCCGCCGGGGGATCTGCTGTCTGCTGAGCCGGCGCCGCCGGGCGGCCCCGGTCGGCCCCGGGCCGCCCCGACCCGGTCGGCCCAGTCCCGGCTCTCACAGGTCGTATCCGGCCAGCCGCCGGGCTAGCTCGGGGTCGAGGTCAGCCACCATCTCCCAGACCCTGGCCAGGCGCGTGGCGACGTCCCGGGTCGTGACGTCTCGGGCCTGTGCCGTGGCGGCCAGCTCATCAATGGCGCGGCCGAGCTGGCCGAGTGTGGCCGGCTGGCCGGCCCTGCTAACCGTTCCGCGCGACGCGGCTCCCCCGCCAGCTCTCGAACACATACTCGAACCATAGGGAGCCGGGCCGTCGCGCGCCTCTCGTTTGGCCAGATCGGCCGGCCGTCGCGCCCGTCGCACCTACGGCTTCCAGCCCTGACATGTAACGTTCGACGTCAACTTCCCAATGTGGATAACTTCCGGCCATGGTGGACGGTCCCGAGCGGGGCAAGTATTTCTTTCGCACAGGGGGTGGAGGACATCCCCGCAGGCAGAAGCGCTTGGAAGCCAGTTATCCCGGTCATTTCCACAGGGCCGTCCCCATGCTGCGCACAGCACGAGCGGCGTGTCTGCACAGCCTATCCACAGGCCTGTGCACAGAGCGATTAGCTGCTCGGCCGAACCAGCGGGACACTGTCGGAGCCGTTCGATAGAACGGTTCTGGATCTCCGTGCGGGCGGCGGCGGGGAGACGGCGGAGCGGACACGGCGGAGCGGACACGGGGAGGTGCGCTGAGTGAGCATCGCGGAGATCGCGCCACGCGGCAGCGAGGAGTTCGAGCGCACTCCGCCGCACGACATCGCCGCGGAGCAGTGCGTGCTCGGCGGGATGCTGCTGTCCAAGGACGCCATCTCCGACGTCCTGGAAGTGATCAAGGGGGCCGACTACTACCGGCCCGCGCATCAGATCGTCCACGAGGTCATCCTCGACCTGTACGGGCGCGGCGAGCCGGCGGACGCGGTCACCGTCGCCGCGGAGCTGACCCGGCGCGGCGACATCGGCCGGATGGGCGGGGCGCCGTACCTGCACACGCTGATCGCGTCCGTGCCGACCGCCGCCAATGCGGGTTACTACGCCAGGATCGTCCGGGAGCGGGCCATCCTGCGCCGCCTGGTGGAGGTCGGGACGCGCATCGTCCAGCTCGGCTACTCCGGCGATGGTGACGCGGATGACCTCGTCGACCGCGCGGAGGCGGAGATCTACGGCGTCACCGACCGCCGGGTCAGCGAGGACTACGCCCCGCTGTCGGAGATCATGCCCGGAGCGCTGGACGAGATCGAGGCCATCGGCAGCCGCGGCGGCTCGCTCACGGGAGTGCCGACCGGCTTCGCCGACCTGGACGCGCTGACCAACGGCCTGCATCCCGGCCAGATGATCGTCATCGCGGCGCGGCCCGCCATCGGGAAGGCGCTCGCGCTGGACACGCCGCTGCCGACGCCTGACGGCTGGACCACGATGGGCGAGGTCGGGGTCGGCGACCGGTTGCTGGGCGCGGACGGCAAGCCGACCCGGGTGATCGCGGCGACCGAGGTCATGGCCGGCCGCCCGTGCTTCGCGGTGGAGTTCGACGACGGCACCGTGATCGTGGCCGATGCGCAGCATCAGTGGCGCACCTGCGCCTGGGACACCTCCGCCTGGGACACCTCCGACTGGGACGGCGCTGACTGGGACGGCGCTGAGCGGCTCGGGGATGCGACGGTGGCGGCCGGTCACCCCGGCATCGTGACGACCGCTGAGCTGGCCATGTCGCTCGCAGCGTCGGGCGGCGGCCAGGTGACCCACGCGGTTACGGTCCCGCGGGCCGCCGATCTGCCGCCCAGGGATGTTCCCTTCCCTCCGTACGCCCTGGGCGCCTGGCTGGGCAGCGGGGCGAGCCGGGCAGCGCTCCTCACCACGGCCGACCCGGAAATCATCCTGCAGCTGGAGGCCGAGGGCGTCCGGGTGACCACAGCGCCGGGAGGACGACAGCGCTATGGCATCCAGCTGCCCGGGCAGGTGACGGCCCTGGAGGTTCTCGGCGGCCTGGGCGTGCTCGGGCGCAGGCATATCCCGGCCGAGTACCTGAGGGCGTCCCAGGCGCAGCGACGCGCGCTGCTGGCCGGTCTTCTCGACACCCGCGGACACGTGGCCGGGAATGGTGGCGTCCGGTTCGCGGCCACCAGCAAGCGGCTGGTCACCGACACCCTGGAGCTTGTCCTGAGCCTCGGCTACCGAGCTCGGATGACTACCCGGGGAGGCGGTAACGGCAGAGCTGCGGGCGGCCCGGCTCATCACCTGGTCACGTTCACGCCAGCGGACAAGGTGTTCCGGCTGACGCGCAAGCTGGCCCGGCAGAGCATCCCGGCTCACCCCGCGGCGCACCGTCGGCGCATCACTGACGTCCGTCCCGTACCGACCGTGCCGGTGCGGTGCGTGCAGGTGGACAGCGCGGACCATATGTACCTGGCCGGCCCGTCATGGATCCCGACCCATAACTCGACCCTGGCGCTGGACCTGGCACGTGCCGCCGCCGTCCATTCGTCGCTCACCACGGTGATCTTCAGCCTGGAGATGAGCCGGAACGAGATCACCATGCGGCTGCTGTCGGCCGAGGCGCGAGTTGCCCTGCACGCCATGCGAACCGGCCAGTTGGGCGACGATGACTGGTCCCGCCTGGCGCGCCGGATGAGCGAGGTCGCGGACGCACCGCTGTTCATCGACGATTCGCCGAACATGTCCATGATGGAGATCCGGGCCAAATGCCGTCGGCTCAAGCAGCGCAACGACCTCCGGCTGGTGATCATCGACTACCTGCAGCTGATGAGCTCACCCAAGCGCGTGGAGAACCGGCAGCAGGAGGTCTCCGAGCTGTCCCGGTCGCTCAAGCTGCTGGCCAAGGAGCTGAACGTGCCGGTCATCGCGCTTTCCCAGCTCAACCGCGGACCCGAGCAGCGCACCGATAAGCGGCCCATGCTGTCCGACCTGAGGGAGAGCGGGTGCCTCACCGCGGACACGACCCTGCTCCGCGCTGACACGGGGGCACCGGTCACGATGCAGGAGTTGCTCGACAACGGACACCAGGGTGTCTCCGTCTGGTCTGTGGACGAGCAGAACCGAGTTGTCGCCGCACCGGTCACGGCGGTGTTCCCGGCGGGTGTTAAGGAGGTGTACCGCCTCAAGCTGGCGTCCGGGCGTGAGGTCAAGGCATCCGGCAACCACCCGTTCCTGACCTTCGCCGGATGGCTGCCGCTAGAGGAACTGGCGGCAGGTGGCCGGATCGCCATCCCCCGGCGAGTCCCGGAGCCTATTGGCGCGGGGCTGGGCTGGACGGAGGGCCGGCTGGGCCTGCTGGCTTATGAGAAGCGCCTCCCGGCAGTTCTGTTCTCCGCCAGCAACCAGGAGATAGCCGTCTTCCTCCGGCATTTGTGGGCTACCGATGGGTGCGTCTGGAGTCCGCGCCCAGGCGGCAAGTCCGCCCCGAATGCCTACTACGCATCAGCCAGCCGCGAGCTGGCCGACGGTGTGGCACTCCTCCTGGGGCGGCTGGGGATCGTGGCGCGGATCCGGCAGGTGGACAAGGCCGGCCACCGGCCCTCCTACCACGTGATCATCGCGGACGGGCCCAGCCTGCGCACGTTCTGCTCTGAGGTGGGAGTGCACGGGCGTCGCGGCGAGACCGCCCGTCAGCTACTGGCAGCACTTCAGGACCGGGGGGTTAACACGAACGCCGACACCAGTAGTGACATCTACTGGGACCGGATCGAGAGCATCGAGCCGCTCGGGCCCTGCCCGGTCTTCGACGCCACGGTCAAGGGAACGCATAACTTCATCGCTGACGGGATTTTCGCCCACAACAGCATCGAGCAGGACTCTGACATGGTCATCCTGCTCCACCGTGAGGACGCCTACGAGCGGGAGTCGCCGCGGGCGGGCGAGGCGGACTTCATCGTGGCCAAGCACCGAAACGGCCCGACCACCACGGTGACCGTCGCCTTCCAGGGCCACTACAGCCGCTTCGTGGACATGGCCATCTGATCGAGGGAACCCGGTCGTGCCGTCAGCTTCCGTAGTGGTATCTACATGCAGCGATTCGGATCTCGTTCTCGCTGATTTTGCAGATGAGCCGGTGCTCATCGGTAATCCGGCGTGAGGCGGGCCAGCCGTGAGGCTGCATTCCGTTAGGCGCCGGTCTTTCCGGCGAACCTTTGCCGTGCCGCTTGCCGTGATACGCCGAGGGCCAGGGCATGCCTCGGCGACCGCCTGCAATTCCTCGGCGCTCTCCACAGGGTGCCAGGTCGAGGCTGCTCATGGAGGCCGTGGGTTGCCTGTCCGCCAGGCTGCGCCTTCACAGATCAGCTCTGCTCAGTACAGAGTTCGCGCAG
>DATKRH010000004.1:7500-63945 GCA_035532295.1 Streptosporangiaceae bacterium | reverse complement strand
GGGGAAGCCCCGGGCAGCAGCCCGGGGTCCCATCACACCTGAGGAGCCATCCGTGCCTGCCGACAAGCTCCACGTCACTCTCGCCGGACGCGAGCACGTGGTGGAGGCTGGGACGACGGCGGCCACCGTGCTTCATGACCTCGTGCTTCATGACGACACGGCGCTCGACGGGCAGCCGGCCATCGCGGCCCGGGTGAACGGCGAGCTGCGCGACCTGGCGGCGCCGCTCGCTGACGGCGACGCGGTCGAGCCGGTGGCGGCCGACAGCCCGGATGGCCTGGCGATTCTGCGGCACTCCACGGCCCACGTCATGGCCCAGGCCGTGCAGGAGCTGTTCCCGGCCGCGAAGCTGGGCATCGGGCCGCCGGTCGAGAACGGCTTCTACTACGACTTCGACGTGCCGGAGTCCTTCGGCCCCGATGACCTCAAGGCGATCGAGCAGCGCATGCGGCAGATCGTCAAGCAGGGCCAGCGCTTCCACCGCCGCGTGGTCAGCGACGCGCAGGCGCGGGCTGAACTGGCCGGCGAGCCCTACAAGCTGGAGCTGATCAGCCTCAAGGGCGGTGCTCCCAAGGGCGGGGGGCCCAGCGCCAGCGCCGCGGCGACCGGGGTCGAGCTGGCCGCCGCCGACGTGGCCGCCGCCGAGACCGCCAGCGGCATGGCGGTCAGCGCCGAGGAAGCCGTCGAGGTGGGCGGCGGCGAGCTGACCATGTACGACAACCTCAACGCCAAGACCGGCGAGCTGTGCTGGACCGACCTGTGCCGGGGCCCGCACCTGCCGACCACCCGGCAGATCCCGGCCTTCAAGCTGATGCGCAGCGGCGGCGCCTACTGGCGCGGCAGCGAGAAGAACCCGCAACTGCAGCGGATCTACGGCACCGCGTGGGCGTCGCGGGAAGCCCAGGACGAGTACCTGACCCTGCTGGCGGAGGCGGAGAAGCGCGATCACCGCAAGCTGGGGGCCGAACTCGACCTGTACTCGTTCCCGGCCGAGATCGGCAGCGGCCTGGCCGTCTTCCACCCCAAGGGCGGGATGATCCGCAAGGTCATGGAGGACTACTCGCGGCAGCGCCATGAGGAGGCCGGCTACGAGTTCGTCAACACCCCGCACATCACCAAGTCGGAGCTGTTCGAGATCTCCGGCCACCTGGACTGGTTCGGCGAGAACATCTACCCGCCCATGGAGCTGGAGGGGGCCAAGTACTACCTCAAGCCCATGAACTGCCCCATGCACATCCTGATCTACCGGTCGCGAGGCCGGTCCTACCGGGAGCTGCCGCTGCCGCTGTTCGAGTTCGGCACCGTCTACCGTTATGAGAAGTCCGGGGTGGTCCACGGTCTGACCAGGGTCCGCGGGCTGACCATGGACGACGCGCACATCTTCTGCACCCGCGAGCAGGCCGGGGCGGAGCTGCGGCGGCTGCTGACCTTCGTGCTGGACCTGCTGCGTGACTACGGCCTGAACGACTTTTACCTGGAGCTGTCGACCCGCGACGAGGTCAAGGACAAGTGGGTCGGCAGCCACGAGGACTGGGAGCAGGCCACCGAGGAGCTGCTCCAGGCCGCCCTGGAGTCCGGCCTGGAGCTGGTCGCCGACCCCGGCGGTGCGGCGTTCTACGGGCCCAAGATCTCCGTGCAGGCCAAGGACGCGATCGGCCGGACCTGGCAGCTATCGACCATCCAGGTCGACTACAACCTGCCGAAGCGGTTCGGCCTGGAGTACCAGGCGGCTGACGGCACCCGGCAGCAGCCGATCATGATCCACCGGGCGCTGTTCGGGTCGATCGAGCGGTTCCTCGGAATCCTGGTCGAGCACTACGCGGGCGCGTTCCCGCCCTGGCTGGCGCCGGTCCAGGTGGCCGGCATTCCGATCGCCGAGGCGCACGTGCCCTACCTGCAGGACGTGGCCGCCAGGCTGCGCGCCCGCGGCGTCCGGGTCGAGGTCGACGCGGGGGACGACCGGATGCAGAAGAAGATCCGCACGGCGCAGCGGCAGAAGGTCCCGTTCATGCTGCTCGCCGGGGAGGACGACGTGAGCGCCGGGGCCGTCTCGTTCCGGTACCGCAGCGGCGAGCAGCGCAACGGTGTGCCGGTCGCCCAGGCTATGGACGAGATCGTGGACGCGATCGCCCAGCGGGTCCAGGTCTGAGGCCAGTGCCGGAGCGCGAGCCGGAAGGCCAGGACGGGGCGGGCACGCCCGACGGGTTCCAGCGGCTGTGGATGCCGCACCGGCTGGCCTACATCAAGGGCGAGAACAAGCCTCCCGTGGCGGAGGACTGCCCATTCTGCCGGATCCCGCAACTGCCCAACGCTGACGGGCTGATCGTCGCGCGGGGGCTGCTGGTGTACGCGGTCCTCAACCTCTACCCCTACAACAGCGGCCACCTGATGGCGGTCCCGTACCGGCATGTCGCCGACTACATCGAACTGGACGACAAGGAAACCGCAGAGCTCGCCGACTTCACCAAGCGGGCGATGACGGCCCTGCGGGCGGCCGCCGGTGCGCAGGGCTTCAACATCGGGATGAACCTGGGCGGCGTGGCCGGCGCCGGCATCGCGGCGCACCTGCATCAGCACGTGGTGCCGCGCTGGGGCGGCGACGCCAACTTCATGCCGGTCATCGGCCGGACCAAGATCCTGCCGCAGCTGCTGGCCGACACCCGCGAACTGCTGGCCTCAGCCTGGCCGGGCTGAACTATCCGGGGGGTAACCGCGGTATATGCCGGGGGATAACCCCCGGACCCCCAGACCGGGGGACACCCCCGGAGCCCCCGCTGCCATCCGCTCGGGCCGGCAAGCCGGCCGTCGCGGATGGCATCTCCTGTGGCTGGGGCTCGACCGCTTCGTGTGGCTGGGGTTAGAACGCGCCGGCGCGCGCCGACGGGATGCGAGCCGCGACGGCTGGCTTCGCCGGCCCGAGCGGCTGGCACGGGGGTCCGGGGGGCGGGGCCCTCCCGGTCTGGGGGTCCGGGGGTTACCCCCCGGGTTATGCCGCGGTCCGGGGGTTACCCCCCGGGCAAATACACCTTATTCGGCCTTCGACTCTTCGGCTACCTTTCCGGCTAGATGCGAGGGCAGGGGCTCGTGGCGGAGGTAGGACCGGCTGAATGAGCCCGTGCCGTGCGACATGGACCGCAGGTCGATCGCGTAGCGGGTGATCTCCAGCTCGGGGATCTCCGCCTTCACCAGGGTCCGGCCGCCGGGCACCGGCTCGGTGCCGAGCACGCGGCCGCGGCGCGAGGACAGGTCCGACATCACGGCCCCGACATAGTCGTCGGCCACCAGCACGGCGACCTCGTCCACCGGCTCGAGCAGCAGCACCTGGGCCCGGTCGGCCGCGTCGCGCAGGGCCGCGCGGCCGGCCTTCTGGAAGGCCATGTCGGAGGAGTCCACCGAGTGCGCCTTGCCGTCGTACAGGGTCACCCGGATATCGACCATCGGGTAGCCCGCCAGCACGCCCAGCTCCATCTGGGCCCGGACGCCCTTCTCCACCGACGGGATGAACTGCCGCGGGACCACGCCGCCGACGATCTTGTCGATGAACTCGAAACCGGTGCCGGAGCCGAGCGGCTCCACCTCGACATGGCAGATGCCGAACTCGCCATGGCCGCCGGTCTGCTTAACGTTCCGGCCCAGCCCCTGGGCCTTGCCGCCCAGCGTCTCGCGCAGCGGCACTCGCAGCGGCCTGGTCTCCACCGCCACGCCGTAACGGCTGCCCAGCCGGTCCAGCAGCAGGTCCGCGTGCGCCTCGCCCATGCACCACAGCACTAGCTGGCGCGTCTCGGCGTTGTTCTCCAGGCGCAGGGTCGGGTCCTCGGCCACCAGCCTGGCCAGGGCCTGGGACATCTTGTCCTCATCGGCCTTGGACTTGGCCACGATCGCGACGGGCAGCAGCGGCTCGGGCATGTCCCAGGGCTCCATCAGCAACGGCTGCTCCTTGTCGGACAAGGTGTCCCCGGTCTCGGCGGTCATGAGCTTGGCCACGGCGCAGATGTCACCGGCGGCGCACTGGGCCACGGTGCGCTGCTGCTTGCCTAGCGGTGAGGTGATCGCGCCGATTCGCTCGTCGACGTCGTGATCGGCATGACCGCGCTGCGCCCGGCCGTGTCCGGAGACGTGCACGACCGCGTCCGGCCGCAGGGTGCCGGAGAACACCCGGACCAGGCTGATCCGGCCGACGTAGGGGTCGGAGGCCGTCTTCACGACCTCGGCGAGCAGCGGCCCGTCGGGGTCGCTGCGCAGCCCCCCGGCGGTCTTGCCCGCCAGGGTGGTGACGGCGGGCAGCGGGTGCTCGGCGGGGGCGGGGAACGCCTGGGTGATCACCTCGAGCAGTTCGGCCAGGCCGATGCCGCCCGGCGAGGCGACTGCGAGCACCGGGTAGAAGGTCCCGCGCGCGACCGCCGTCTCCAGGTCGTCGACCAGGACCTTGAGGTCGATCTCCTCGCCGGACAGGTACCTGTCCATGAGGGTCTCGTCCTCGCTTTCCTGGATGACCGTCTCGATGAGCGAGGAGCGGGCCTCCGCCACCCGGTCAGCGTCCGCGGGCTCGACGTCGCGGTCCTGCCGGCCGCCGGCACCGGAATAGTCGTAGAACCGCTCAGGCAGCAGGCCGATCAGGCCGCGTACGCCGCCGTGGTCATCGGCGACGGGCAGGTACAGGGGCGCCACCGATTCGCCGAACGCAGCCCGGCAGGCGGCCAGCGCCTCCTCGAAGTCCCCGCGCTGGTGATCGATCTTGGTGATGACGACCGCGCGCGGCGTGCCGACCGTGGCGCATTCCTCCCACAGCATCTTGGTCAGGCCGTCGACCCCCTCGGCGGCCGAGACGGTGAACAGGGCGGCGTCGGCGGCCCGCAGCCCGGCGCGCAGGTCGCCGGTGAAGTCGGCGTACCCGGGCGCGTCCAGGAGGTTGACCTTGACGCCCGCATGCTCGAAGGGGACCAGCGTCAGGTTGACCGACCGCTGCTGGCGGACCTCGACCTCGTCGAAGTCGCTGACGGTCGTCCCGTCCTCCACCCGTCCTGGCCGCTGGATTGTCCCCGTGATCGCCAGCAGCGCCTCCGCCAGCGTCGTCTTTCCTGCTCCTGAGTGGCCGACCAGCACCACGTTGCGCACGCTATCGGGCTGGCCGGCCATTGGTGCCCGGCCGGCGGCTCCCGGTGCGTGAGTCCTGTCCGCCATCCGCGTCGCCTCCTCGCGTCGTTCGGCTCCTGCACGACCAGCCTTTACCTGCCGGCCACGCGATCACAAGGGCCGAAGGTCAATCAGGGAAAGTGTTGTGGTACGTCCCTGGCCCGCTCGGCCAAGATCGGGAAACTTCGGACGCCTACCGGATCTTGCCGGATGCCGACGCCAGTAGGATCAAGCCGCCATGCTGAACAAGCTGCGACCAGTTCTCGCCCGCGTGCTCGAGCCGGCCGGCCGGGCGCTCGCGCGCACCCCGCTGACGCCGAACGAGATCACTGTCATCGGCACCGTCGGCGTGTCGGCGGGGGCACTGGTGTTCTTCCCCACCGGTCACCTGTTCATCGGCACGCTGATCTGCGCGATCTTCGTTCTCGCCGACATGCTCGACGGCGCCCTGGCCCGGATCAAGGGCACCAGCGGCAAGTTCGGCGCGTTCCTGGATTCCACGCTCGACCGGGTCGCCGACGCGGCGATCTTCGGCGGCCTGGCCAGCTATCTGGCGCTGCACCCCAGCGGCCATAACCGGGTGCTGGCCGCGGTGGCGCTGTTCTGCCTCGTGGCCGGCGCGCTGGTGTCCTATGCCAAGGCGCGGGCGGAGGGACTGGGGCTTCGCTGCGACGTCGGTATCGCAGAACGGCCCGAACGGATGGTAATCGGGCTTACCGCAGCGGGGCTGTCCGGGCTTGGCGTACCGTATGTCCTTCCCGTGGGACTCTGGCTCCTAGCGGTGGCGAGTGCCGTCACCTTCGGGCAGCGCGTGCTCGCCGTGCGGCGGGCCGCCGCGACGCAGGCCGCAGGAGGTGACCCCGATGACTGGAGTTAAGGACAGGCTGGCCAGTCTCGGCTATGGCCTGGGCTGGTCAGCGCTGTGCCGCGTCCCGGAGCCAGCCGCTCGCGCGGGTTTTCAGCTTTTCGCCGATATCGCCTGGCGCCGTCAGGGGCCAGGCGTCCAGGTGCTGGAGGGCAACCTGCGGCGGGTCCTGGGCCCCGACGCCACGGGCGCGCAGGTACGCGCGGTGTCCAGGGAATCAATGCGCTCCTATGCGCGCTATTGGCTGGAGATATTCCGGCTGCCCGTGATGCCCGTGGAGCGGCTGATTGAGGGAATGCACGACATCGGTCATATTGCGGACGCTTTTGAGTACCTGGCCGCCGGGCGCGGCGTGGTCTTCGCGCTGCCGCACATGGGCAACTGGGACCAGGCGGGGGCATGGATCATCGCCAAGGGGGCAGGCTCCTTGACGACGGTAGCGGAGCGGATTGAGCCCGAATCGGTGTATGAGCGGTTCGTTACGTTCCGCGAGGGACTGGGTATGGAGGTTCTTCCCGCTAGTGGCGGAGACCGGCCATTCGGGGTACTGGCCCGGCGGCTGCGGGCGGGCAAGGTCGTCTGCCTGCCGTGTGACAGAGATGTCACCGGCCACGGCATCGAGATGGAATTCTTCGGGGAGGGCGCCAGGATGACACCCGGCCCGGCGGCGCTGGCCGTGCAGACCGGTGCGGCGCTGATGCCCGCGATCTTGTGGTTCTCCGGCGACGGCTGGGGAGTGAATGTCGGCGCGGAGATCCCCGTGCCGGAAGCTGGCGACCGGAAGGAGCGGATCAGGGCCATGACGCAGCAGATCGCGCGCTTCTTCGAGGCCGGAATCCGGGAGCATCCGCAGGACTGGCACATGCTGCAGCGCGTCTTCACCGCCGATCTCGATCCGGCCCGGCTGGCCGCGGCGCAGCGCGCCGCCGCGGCGGCGCCAGACAGCGCACCACTGGGCGACGCGGCACCGGGCGACGCGGCACTGAACCGGCAGGCAGGTGGCCGATGAAAATCGGCCTGGTGTGCCCGTACAACTGGGATGTCGCAGGCGGCGTTCAGGAACACATCAGGGGCCTGGCCGACGCGCTGGTCGAACTGGGGCACCAGGTGTCGGTGATCGTGCCGACCGACGACGATGCGCTGCTGCCTGCCAATTTCGTGTCCGGAGGCCGGGCTATCCCCGTTCCTTACAACGGCTCGGTGGCCCGGCTCGCCTTCGGTCCCGTGGCGGCGAGCCGGTTGCGCAGGTGGATCAGGGACGGCGGATTTGACGTCCTGCACGTCCACGAGCCGAGCGCGCCGAGCCTGTCGCTGCTCGCCTGCTGGATAGCCGACGGGCCGATTGTGGCGACAATACATACCGCGATCCCGCGCTCTCGGGCGCTTCATGTCGCCCAGCCCATCCTGCAGTCCGCGCTGGAGAAGATCAGCGGCCGGATCGCGGTATCCGAGGCTGCGCGGACTACCTGGGTGGAGCATATGGGCGGGGACGCGGTGCTGATCCCTAATGGCGTCGCCGTCCAGAAGTTCGAGAAGGGTGAGCCGCTGCCAGGGTGGCCGGGAGATGGCGGCACGCTTGGCTTCGTCGGCAGGGTCGACGAGCCGCGCAAGGGTTTCACGCTGCTGGTGAAGGCCTTCGGGCTGCTAGCCGCCGAGCGCCCAGGAGTGCGGCTGCTGGTCGCCGGCCACGGTGACGCGGACGAGGCGCTGGAGCAGCTGCCGGCGGCGCTGCGCGAGCGGGTCGTCCTGCTCGGCCAGGTCAGCGACGAGGACAAGGTTCGGGTGTACCACTCCGTGGACGTGTTCTGCGCGCCCAACACCGGCGGCGAGAGCTTCGGGATCGTGCTGGCCGAGGCCATGGCCGCCGGGGCCCCGATCGTCGCCAGCGACCTGGACGCGTTCCGGCGGGTGCTGCGCGGCGGCCGGGCCGGAGAGCTGTTCGAGAACGGCAATCCCGTCGGCCTGGCGGTCGCAGTGGCCAGGATGCTCGACGACCCGGCCAGGCGGGCGACACTCGCCGCCGCCGCCTCCGTGGCCGTCCGCGACTACGACTGGCAGGTCGTCGCCCGCGACGTGCTGCAGGTCTACCAGGCGGTGGCCCCGGCCGCCGGGCGCCTGGCCGCCGCAGTCTCGTGACCGCCATGAGCAGCCTGATCGTCATCGCCGTCCTGGCGCTGATCGGCGTCTACGTCTCCTGGCGGGCCGGGCGCCTCGACCGGCTGCACGCCCGGCTGGAGGCGGCCCGCTTCGCGCTGGATGCCGCACTGGTCCGCCGCAGCTCGGTGGCGCTGGAGCTCGCATCCTCCGGGCTGCTCGACCCGGCGACCAGCGTGCTGCTGGCCGGCGCCGCCCATGACGCGCGAGCCGCCCAGACGGCGCGCGAACTGCCCGAGAGCGACCTGACCCGGGCGCTGCGGGCGGTCTTCAGCCAGCCGGAGTTCCGGGCGTCACTGTCGGGCGTCCCGGATGCCCAGGAGCTGCTGGGCGAGCTGGAGGGCGCCGCCCACCAGGTGTTCCTGGCCAGGAAGTTTTATAACGATGCGGTCGCCGCCACCCAGGCCGCGCGACGCCGCTGGCTGGCCCGCGCCCTGCGGCTGGCGGGCAATGCGACGATGCCGGAGTTCTTCGAGATCGATGACTCGCTGGTGCCGGCCGGCGAGGCGGGTCAGGAGGCGGACATGCCGCACCTGACCACTGATCGCCTGGCCACTGATCGCCTGGCCACTGATCATCTGGCCGGCTGACCGGCGAGTCAGGCCGTCGCCGGCAACCGGGAGCCGGACTGGCTGGGCGGCAGGGGGACTCGCCAGGGCGCGCGTTACTGCCCCTACCATGGGATTAGTCATGAGCAGCGACCAAGTGAGGTATTCCGTGTCTGTCCCGGATTCGACCGAGAACACCAGCGGCACCGCGAGCGCGGCAGCGCAGCGGGGGACCCAGCGAGTCAAGCGTGGCATGGCCGACATGCTCAAGGGCGGCGTGATCATGGACGTCGTGACGCCGGAGCAGGCCAAGATCGCCGAGGACGCGGGCGCGGTGGCCGTCATGGCGCTGGAACGGGTCCCGGCCGATATCCGGGCGCAGGGCGGCGTGGCCCGGATGAGCGACCCGGACATGATCGACGGGATCATCGCGGCCGTCTCGATCCCGGTCATGGCCAAGTGCCGGATCGGTCATTTCGCCGAGGCCCAGGTGCTGCAGGCCATCGGCGTGGACTACATCGACGAGTCCGAGGTGCTCACGCCGGCCGACGAGGCGCATCACGTCGACAAGTGGGAATTCACGGTGCCCTTCGTCTGCGGGGCCACCAACCTGGGCGAGGCGCTGCGCCGGCTCACCGAGGGCGCCGCGATGATCAGGTCCAAGGGCGAGGCGGGCACCGGCAACGTGGTCGAGGCGACCCGGCACATGCGCAGCATCCGGACCGAGATCCGCCGGCTGGGCACGCTCAGCCCCGAGGAGCTCTTCACCGCGGCCAAGGACCTGCAGGCCCCCTACGACCTCGTCGCCGAGGTGGCGGCGGCCGGGAAGCTGCCGGTGGTCCTGTTCACGGCGGGCGGGATCGCTACCCCCGCCGACGCCGCGATGATGATGCAGCTCGGTGCGGAGGGGGTCTTCGTGGGCTCGGGCATCTTCAAGTCCGGGGACCCGGCGGCCCGCGCCGCGGCCATCGTCAAGGCGACCACCTTCCACGACGATCCGGACGTCGTGGCGAAGGTCTCCCGCGGGCTGGGCGAGCCCATGGTCGGCATCAACCTGGACACGCTGGCGCCCGAGCAGCGTTACGCCGGCCGCGGCTGGTAAGGCGGCCGGTGGTCACGGGGACTGCGCCGGCGATCGGGGTACTCGCGCTCCAGGGGGACGTCGCCGAGCACGTGCGCGCGCTGCGCGAGGTCGGTGCCTCGGCCTGCCTGGTGCGCAGGCCGGCCGAGCTCGACGCCGTTGACGGCCTGGTCATTCCCGGCGGGGAGTCGACCACCATCTGGAAGCTGGCCGAGATCTTCGAGCTGGCCGAGCCGCTGCGCAAGAGGATCGGCGGGGGCATGCCGGTCTTCGGCTCGTGCGCGGGCATGATCATGCTCGCCGCGCGGCTCGCCGATCCGGCCAGCGGCCAGGAGACCCTCGGCGCGATCGACATGACCGTCCGGCGCAACGCGTTCGGCCGGCAGGTGGACTCGTTCGAGAGCGACCTGGCGATCAGCGCCATCGGCGAGCCGCCGCTGCGGGCGGTGTTCATCCGCGCGCCGTGGGTGGAGAAGATCGGTGCCGGAGTGGAGGTCCTCGCGACCGAGCCTGTCGCGAGTAGGATCGTCGCGGTCCGCCAGGGTCCGGCGCTTGCGACGGCGTTCCATCCCGAGCTCACCCCGGACCGTCGCATACATGAGCTATTTGTCAACATGGTGAGGGAACGATCATGAGCGGCCATTCAAAGTGGGCAACCACCAAGCACAAGAAGGCCGTCATTGACGCCAGGCGGGGCAAGCTGTTCGCCAAGCTGATCAAGAACGTCGAGGTCGCCGCGCGCAACGGCGGCCCCGATCTGGCGGGCAACCCGACGCTCTATGACGCCGTGCAGAAGGCCAAGCGCAGCTCGGTGCCGAACGACAACATCGACCGCGCCGTTCGCCGCGGCGGCGGCCTGGAGGCCGGCGGGGCCACCTACGAGGCGGTGACCTACGAGGGTTACGCTCCCGGCGGCGTGGCCGTCCTGGTGGAGTGCCTGACCGACAACAAGAACCGGGCGGCCGCCGAGGTGCGGACGGCGCTGAGCCGCAACGGCGGCTCCATGGCCGACCCCGGCTCGGTCTCCTACCTGTTCAGCCGCAAGGGCGTGGTGATCGTCCCTAAGGCGGCGGGCGTGACCGAGGATGACGTGCTCACGGCCGTACTGGAGGCCGGCGCCGAGGAGGTCAACGACCTGGGCGAGTCCTTCGAGGTGGTCAGCGAGGCCACCGACCTGGTCGCCGTGCGCACCGCCCTGCAGGAGGCCGGGATCGACTACGAGTCGGCGGAGGCCGCCTTCCTGCCGTCGGTCGAGGTGCCGCTGGACGAGGAGCACGCCAAGCGGGTCTTTCGGCTGATCGAGGCGATCGAAGACTCCGACGACGTGCAGGACGTATACGCCAACTACTCCGTTACCGATGAGGTCATGGAGCACCTGGTGAGCGCGGGGTGAGCGGGAGCGCGGTGAGCGCGGGGTGAGCGTCGTTGTCCGCCCGCTGCGGGCAGACGACGATCTTGAGCCCGATCTGGATCTCGGGCACCGGGCCTTCGGCCCGTTCGGCGGCGAGGAGCGGGAACGCCGGCTGGCGAGCGTGCGCGCCGCGGTCAGTGCCGGGCAGCATCTGGCCGCGTTTGACGGTTCCGCCATGGTGGCCTCGGCCCGGTACTTCGACCTGCGGCAGTGGTGGTACGGCCGGCCGCTGCCGGCGGCCGGGGTGGCCGACGTCAAGGTCGCGCCGGAGGAGCGGGGCCGCGGCGTGGGCCGCGCCCTGATAACCGGCCTGCTGGAGCAGATCAAGGCCGACGGCTACGCGCTGTCGGTGCTCTACCCGGCCACCAGCGCGGTGTACCGGTCGCTGGGCTGGGAACTGGCCGGCGGCCAGTACGACATAACGGTGCCAGCCAGGTCGCTGCGGTCGCTGCAGCCGCCAGAGCCGCTGACCGGGGCCTCCGGCATGTCGGCCGGGGCCCCCGGCACGTCGGCCGGGGCGGGGCAAGCCGTCCGGCGGGCCGGGCCGGCTGACGCGGCCGAGATTATCGCCCGCGAAGGCGAACTGCATGCGGCGGCACGCGACTGCGGGCCGGTCACCTTCGACGCGGCGACCCTGGCCGACCTGCTAGATGATCCGGGCATCTACTGCTACCTGGCCCCGGACGGCTTCCTCGCCTACCGGTGGAACCGGGGCAGCGACGAGATGCTGGCTTACTGCGTCCGGGCCGGGTCCGCGGCCACGGCCCGCGCGCTGTGGTCGATCCTGGCCTCGCACGGGACGATGGTGGCGGCCGTCCGCGCCTTCGTGAACCCCGCCGACCCGGTGACCTGGCTGGTCCGCGAGCCGGACGTGACCCTGACCCGGCGGCATATGTGGATGCTGCGCCTGGTGGACGCCCCGGCGGCGATCGCGGGCCGCGGCTTCCCCGACGGCGCCGTGCTGACCGTCCCGCTGAGCCTGCGCGATGCCCAGCTTCCGGGTAACTCCGGGCCGTGGATGCTGGAGATCAGCGGCGGCAAGGGCGCACTGACCCGCGCCGAAACGACCGCGGGCCTCGCCGGTTCCGCCGGGCCGCTCCGGCTGGGGGCCAGGGGCCTGGCGGCGATGTACGCGGGGACGCCGCTGGCGACGCTGCGGCAGGCCGGGCTGGCGGCCGACGGCGAGCCCGGTGCCGACGCGGCGCTGAACGAGGCCTTCGCCGGCACCACGTACATGTTCGACTACTTTTAGTCCTCAGCGCGCGCAGCCTCAAGCCCCGGCCCGGGCGCGACACGCCGACCCGGCTCGCCGCGCCGATCGGGGCGAGCCGGTAATGTCCTAGCCGAACACATGTTCGCAGCTACTGGACGGCGGGCTTGATGCGAGTGCTCGGCGTGGACCCCGGCCTGACGCGGTGCGGGCTCGGCGTGGTCGACGGCGTCCCCGGCCGCCAGCTGGCGATGGTGAGCACCGGCGTGGCCCGCACGCCGCCCGACGCCGATATCGGCTTCCGGCTGCTGGCCATCGAGCAGCAGATCGAGGAGTGGCTGACCGACTACCGGCCCGATGCCGTCGCGGTGGAGCGGGTCTTCAGCCAGCACAACGTCCGCACGGTGATGGGGACCGCGCAGGTCGGCGCGGTCGCCATCGTCTGCGCGGCGCGCCGCGGCATCCCCGTGGCGCTGCACACCCCCAGCGAGGTCAAGGCCGCCGTCAGCGGGAACGGCCGGGCCGATAAGGCGCAGGTAACGGCGATGGTGGTCCGGCTGCTGCGGCTGGCGGACCCGCCGCGGCCCGCCGACGCGGCGGACGCGCTCGCCCTGGCCATCTGCCATATCTGGCGTGGCGGTGCCCAGGCCAGGCTGCACGCTGCCGCGGCGGCGGGTGCGCAGGCCCGGCTGGCCGCTATGGCGTCGAGTTCAGCGGCGCGTCAGGCAGCTTCGCGTCAGGCAGCGGCGCGTCAGGCAGCGGCGCGCCAGGCTGGTATCCAGCAAGCGGCGATGCGACGGGCAGTCGCTCGGCAGTCGGAGATACGACAGGCAGGAGGACCGCGGTGATCGCGCATCTGGACGGGACGGTTAGCGCAGTGGCGCCGGACGGCGCGGTCATCGATGTCGGCGGCGTCGGGCTGCTCGTGCAGTGCACGCCGGGCACGCTGGCCCGGCTGCGGCCCGGCGAACGGGCGCGGGTCGCGACCTCGCTGGTGGTCCGCGAGGACGCGCTGACCTTGTACGGGTTCGCCTCCGAGGATGAGCGGGGCACGTTCGAGCTGGTGCAGACCGCCAGCGGCGTCGGCCCCCGGCTGGCGCTGGCCATGCTGGCGGTTTTCACGCCCGACGCGCTGCGCCGCGCCGTGGCCGCCGAGGACCTGGCCGCCCTGACCACGGTGCCTGGCATCGGCCGTAAGGGCGCGCAGCGGATCGTGCTGGAGCTCGCCGGCCGGCTGGGCTCGCCAGGCGACGGCGCGCAGCTAGGCGCCGGGGGGCAGGGGAGCGGCGGGCCGGCCGCGGCCAGGCTGGCCCCGTGGCGCGAGCAGGTGCGGGCCGGCCTGGTCAGCCTGGGCTGGCAGGCCAGGGACGCCGACCAGGCGATCACCATGGTCGAGCCGGACCTGCTCGCCGCCGCCGGGCAGAACGGCGGGCCGGACGGCGGGCCGGACGGCCCCGGCGAGGTGGACGTCGCGGTCGCGCTGCGCGCGGCCCTGCGGGTCCTGGGGCGCACATGACGGGCCCGGAGGCCGACGCCAGTCAGCTGGAGACCGACGCCGGCCAGCTGGAGACCGGGCCCGGCGAGCTGGAGACCGACGTCGGCCGGCTGGTGTCGCCACTGGCCGATGCGGACGAACGAGACATCGAGGGCGCGCTGCGGCCTAAGCGGCTGTCCGAGCTCGTGGGGCAGACCCGGGTCCGCGAGCAGCTGTCGCTGGTGCTGGAGGGGGCCCTGCGGCGCGGCCGTGCTCCCGATCATGTCCTGCTGTCCGGGCCACCCGGCCTCGGCAAGACCACCCTCGCGATGATCATCGCGGCGGAGCTCGGCGCGCCGCTGCGCATCACCAGCGGCCCGGCCATCGAGCGAGCCGGCGATCTCGCGGCGGTGCTGTCCACGCTCAGTCAGGGCGAGGTGATGTTCATCGACGAGATCCACCGCGTCGCCCGCCCGGCCGAGGAGATGCTCTACCTGGCCATGGAGGACTTCCGGGTCGACGTCATGATCGGCAAGGGGCCGGGCGCGACCGCCATTCCGCTCGACATCGCCCCGTTCACGCTGGTCGGTGCCACCACCCGGGCGGGCCTGCTGCCGGCCCCGCTGCGTGACAGGTTCGGCTTCACCGCCCACCTGGACTTCTACGCGCCCGAGGAGCTGGGCGTGATCATCCGCCGGTCAGCGGGCCTGCTCGGGGTGGCACTGCGCGATGACGGCGCCGACGAGATCGCCGGCCGGTCCCGCGGCACCCCGCGGATCGCCAACCGGCTGCTGCGCCGGGTCCGCGACTACGCCGAGGTGCGCGGGAACGGCGTTATCACCCTCGATGCGGCCAGGTCGGCGCTCGAGTTGTACGAGGTCGACGAGAGTGGCCTGGACCGCCTCGACCGGGCCGTCCTGGCGGCGCTGGTGCGCCGGTTCGGCGGCGGCCCGGTCGGGCTGTCCACGCTGGCGGTGGCCGTCGGCGAGGAGTCGGAGACGGTCGAGGTGGTAGCCGAGCCCTTCCTGGTCCGGCAAGGCCTGATGGCCCGCACGCCGCGCGGGCGAGTGGCTACCCCCGCGGCCTGGGAGCACCTAGGGCTGGTGCCCCCGCCGGACGCGGGCGGACAGTTCAGGGGCCAGCCTGAGCCCGACAAGCTATTTGGCTGATGCGCCGCACGGGGGTCCGGCGGAACTCACCATCACGGCTGGCCGTTGTCCTGGGGGACTCGCTCCGGCCGCGCCTGGATTGTCACGGCTGGTCGCGGGCTGGTCACGATCGCCCTACGAAGGTCGTAGCCTGTTGGTGCGTCGCTCACGCGCCGCTAAACTTCGGCAGTTGGTCCATGACAGGCCGCTAGGCGCCGATGCCGGATGACCGGTCAGGCGCCGGACTGGGTCACCCGGTCCCGGCAATCAACGGAAGGATGCCCCGAGATGGGGACCATAATTCTCGCCGCCACCACGGCCAAGTCGTCCAGCAGCAGCTTCCTGCCGCTGCTCGTCATCATCGTGCTCTTCGGCCTGTTCTACGTGGCGATCATCCGCCCGCAGCGCAATAAGCAGCGCGCGGCGGCCCAGACGCAGAACCAGGCCGTGCCCGGCCAGCGGGTCCGCACCACCGCCGGAATCTACGGCACGCTGATCTCCGGCGACGACCGGGACGTCGTCGTCGAGATCGCGCCAGGTGTCCAGATCCAGATGCTCCGGCGCGCCATCATGGAAGTGGTTCCCGAAGACGACCAGGCCGGCACCACCACGTACGAGCCGGAGCCGGACACGGGCTCCGAGGAGCACAGCAAGCCGGCTGATGGCCGCGGCGACCTGACCATCTAGCGGCCCGTTCGCTGATCACCTAAGGACTGGCGACACGTGGCTCCATCCACTACTACCTCCCGGCCCGGCCGCCTGCTAGCGGTGCTGGCCGTGCTCATCATCGTGATGCTGGCCGGGGTCCTGCGGGGAAATATCGTCCACCCGGCAAAGTGGCACGAAAGTTTCAAAGTAGGCCTGGGGCTGGACCTGTCCAGCGGCACCACCGTGACCCTCAAGGCGGTGCCGGAGAAGGGGCATACGCAGCCGACGTCCGGCGCGATGACCCAGGCCATCGCGATCATGAACGACCGGGTCAATAACGCGGGCTTCAGCGGTGCTCAGGTGCGCCAGCAGGGCAGCCAGTACATCACCGTCTCGGTGCCCGGCCAGGGCGCGCAGAAGGTCGTCGGGCTCGTCGGTACCACCGCGCAGCTCCGGTTCCGCCAGGTGCTCCTGTGCTCCGGGGTCGGCACGCAGTGCGTGTCCGCCGGCGCCCTCTCGGCCGCGACCCCCTCGTCGAGCCCTTCCGCGGCGCCGAGCGGGTCCGCGTCGCCCAGCGGCTCGGCGTCCCCGACCGCATCGTCCAGCACCACGTCCTCGCCCAGCCCCAGCACCGGGTCGGCCAGCACCGGGTCGGCCAGTTCCTCGGCCGGGACGGGCCAGGCGGCCAAGGCCATGAAGCTCGGGTCCGCGGCGGCGGTACCACAGCCCGCCAGTTCCGCCTCGGCCAAGGCCGCGAGCACGACCTCGGCCAAGGCCTCCAGTTCCCCATCGGCGTCGGCCTCCAGCGCCGCCTCCCCATCGGCCTCGGCGTCCACGCCGACGGCCGCCTCGGTGACCGGTGACGCGAGCCAGGTGAACAAGGCCACCATGGCCAAGTTCGACCAGCTGAACTGCGCGGACAAGAACTGGCAGGCGAAGCTCTACGGCAACAACTCCAATGAGTGGGACAACCCCGGCTCGCAGATCGTGTCGTGTGACCCGCAGGGCGTGAAATACGTGCTGGCGACCTCTCCGGTCATCGGTCAGGAGATCACCTCCGCCAGCGCCGCCCTGAACACGAGCAGCCAGTGGGTAATCAACTTCAACCTGAACGGCAAGGGCAGCACGGCATTCGCCAACCTGACCAGCCAGATGTTCAGCAAGTACTACGCCTCGGGCGCGCCGACATCCGTGCTGGACCAGTTCGCGATCGTCCTGGACGGGAAGGTCGTGTCGGCGCCTGATATCCAGGGCGCCATTACCGGCGGCTCCGGGCAGATCAGCGGCCCCACTAGCTCCCCGTTCTCGCAGACCGCGGCCACGAAGCTGGCGAATGTCCTCAAGTACGGCGCGCTCCCGCTGACGTTCCACACCCAGGACGTGCTGACGGTATCGCCCCTGCTCGGCTCGGCCCAGCTGCAGGCGGGCCTGATCGCCGCGGAAATCGGCCTGCTGCTCGTGGTGATCTATTCCTTCCTGTACTACCGCGGGCTCGGGCTCGTCTCCGTTTCCAGCCTGGTCATCGCTGCCGCGCTGTCCTACCTGTCGGTGGTCCTGCTCAGCAGGTACGAGGGCTTCACCCTGTCGCTGTACGGCGTCGCCGGCCTGATCGTCGCGATCGGCATCACCGCCGACTCCTTCGTCGTCTACTTCGAGCGGCTGCGAGATGAGGTCCGGGAGGGCCGGTCGCTGCGGGCCGCGGTGGAACGAGGCTGGACGCGCGCCCGGCGCACCATCCTGGTCTCCGACACGGTCTCGTTCCTGGCCGCCGCCCTGCTGTACATCATCGCGATCGGCGATGTTAAGGGATTCGCGTTCACCCTCGGCATGACCACGCTCGTGGACGTCCTGGTGGTCTTCCTGTTCACCAAGCCGATGGTCACGCTGCTGGCGAGGACCAAGTTCTATGGCCAGGGCCATCGGCTGTCCGGCCTCGATCCGGCCCGGCTTGGTGCGCGCTCCCCGTGGCGGGGGTCACGCCGCGTTCCGGTCAGGCCCGTGACGGGCGGGACGGCCAGCGCGACGTCCGCCGCTCCGGCCCGGACCACCCCGAAGGAGGCGTGATGTCCCGGCTCGGCAACCTCGGCGGGCGGCTGTACCGCGGCGAGGTCTCGGTCGACTTTGTCGGTCATCGGCGGATGTTCTACATCATCTCCGGCTTCATCCTGGTGATCAGCATCGTGGCCCTGCTCGTCCGCGGCCTGGACTACAGCGTGGACTTCAAGGGGGGATCGGTCTTCCAGTTCTCCACGTCGGGGGCCACCACCACGCGGGTGGAGTCCGTGGTCACGGCCGTCGACGCCGGGGCCAGCCCCACCGCGACGGAGACGCACCCGCCGGGCAAGCCGCCGCTGTGGTCGGTTCAGACCACCCAGGCCAGCTTCGCAGAGGGGTCTAAGGTCCAGGATGCCATCGCCAGCGCCTTCCGGCTTCCGGGCGGGGCGTCGGCGGTCAGCCGCACCTTCGTCGGCCCGACCTGGGGCAGCCAGATCGAGGGAAAGGCGCTCGAAGGCCTGATCGCCTTCCTGATCGTGATCGTGATCTACCTGTCGATCGCGTTCGAGTGGCGAATGGCCAGCGCCGCCCTGGTGGCGCTGGCGCACGACATCGTGATCACCATCGGCGTCTACGCGCTCACGGGCTTCCAGGTCAGCCCGGCCACGGTCATCGGCTTGCTGACCATCCTGGGGTACTCGCTCTACGACACGGTCGTGGTCTTCGACAAGGTCCGGGAGAACACGGCGGGCCTGATCGGCACCCGCAAGTCCACCTACAGCCAGGCGGCTAACCTCGCGCTGAACCAGACCCTGGTGCGATCCATCAACACCTCGCTGATCGCCCTGCTGCCCGTCGCGGCCATCCTGGTGGTCAGCGTGTTCCTGCTCGGTAACGGCGAGCTCAAGGACCTGTCGCTCGTGCTGTTCGTCGGCATGCTGTCGGGCACCTACTCGTCGATCTGCATCGCCACGCCGGTGCTCACCGACCTCAAGGAACGTGAGCCCCAGTACAAGCAACTGGCCCGGCAGGTCGCCCTGCGGGCCGCTGGCGGCCGCGGTAAGGTCCGCAAGGCCAAGGCGACAGCCGGCGCGGGAGGCACCTCCGGTAACAGCACCACGGGCGCCGGCGGCGCGGCAGTGCTGGAGGCGCAGGACGACGGCGCGGTGGACGGGGACGACCTGAACGAGGCTGACGCGCCGGATGCCGACGCGCAGCCCGCGAGCGCCGGGACGGACGAGCCGGTACCCGCCGGCCGCACGGCCGCTGCCGGCTCGGCGCGCGGGGCAGCCGCCCGGCCCGGGCCGAGACAGCAGCCGCGGCGCAGCACCGGCGCCAAGCGCCGGCCCGCAGGCAAGAAGAAGCGGCGGTAGGCGCTCAGATGTCCAGTGCGACGGGCCCAGCGGCGGGGCAGTCGGAGACTGTCGATGTCGGGCTGGCGGGCCGGCTGGCGGCCGAGGCCGCCCTGGCGAGCCTGATCTCGGCCAGGATCAGGGACATCGCCGACTATCCGCAGCCGGGGGTGATCTTCAAGGACATCACCCCGCTGCTGGCCGACGCCCCCGCCTTTGCCGAGATCGTGGCGGGGCTGGCGGCCGGTCACGCCGGAGTGAACAAGGTGGCGGGGATCGAGGCCCGCGGGTTCATCCTCGCCGCGCCCGTCGCCTGCTCGCTGGGTGCCGGGTTCGTCCCGATTCGCAAGCAGGGCAAGCTGCCCGGCCCGGCCTTCGCGCAGTCCTACGAGCTGGAATACGGCAGCGCCACGATCGAGGTGCACCAGGACGCCTTCCAGCAGGGGGACCGGGTCCTGATCGTCGACGACGTCCTGGCCACCGGCGGAACCGCCGCGGCCAGCGCTGAGCTGGTCAGGCGCAGCGGCGCCACCGTCGCGGCCATCGTCGTCCTGCTGGAGCTCGGCTTCCTCGATGGCCGGTCCAAGCTGCCCGGCCTACCGGTGCGGGCCCTGCTGGCGGTCTGACCGCCGGATGGGCCGCCCTGGCGCGCCTATCCGGACACCATCTGGCGGTCATCCGGCACGTCCCGAATCGTCCGCCGATAGACTGGGTGCCTGGCGGACGTGGGGAGGGCATGTGGCCGGTGACGTGGCGACGGCCGGAGAGGCCGGGACCGAAGTCACCCAGCTCGCCGCGGGACGGCTAGAACTCGACGATCGTAACGGGTCCGCGGCCAGCGAAGGGGTGACTTCGGCTAGCGGTATGCCCGTCGGCGAGCCGGAGGCGGCTACCTCCCGCGCCGCCCGGCCGGAACGGCCGGCGCAGGTCAGGCGGCCCAGAGCGGCCAGGGCCCCGGGATCGCGGAAGGATACGAAGGATGCTGGGCAGGCCCAGGACAGCGGCCTGGACCCCGGCGTCGACTCGCACCAGCACGACGGCTCGCCCGAGGCAGGCGACTCGCGGGAGGACGCTGGTTTCCAGCAGCAAGCCGATTCCCGGCAAGCCGACTTGCCCGATGGCGGCCCGCGGCCGGAGGCCAGCGCGGTCGGGGACGGCGGCGCGTCCGGGGACGGCGCGGCCAAGACCGGCAGTTCGCGCAGGAGCGGTGCCTCCCGCAAGGACGGTGCCTCCCGCAAGGACGGTGCCTCCCGCAAGGACGGCGCCTCGCGCAAGGACGGCGCCTCCCGCAAGGATGGTGCCTCCCGCAAGGACGGCGCTGAGGTATCCGGGGGGACCGCTGCGGTGCGCCGCAGGCTCGCCCGGCTCGGCACCACCCGCGGCGGCGGGATCAACCCGGTGCTGGAGCCGCTGATCAAGACCGTGCGGCTTACTCATCCCAAGGCCGATATCCGGCCGATCGAGCGGGCCTATGAGTACGCGGCACGGCTGCACCTCGGCCAGGACCGCAAGAGCGGCGACCCCTACATCACCCATCCGCTCGCGGTGACCACCATCCTCGCCGAGCTCGGCATGAACACCGAGACGCTCTGCGCGGCCCTGCTGCACGACACCATCGAGGACACCGACTACACCCTCGACGAGCTGCGCGCCGACTTCGGCGAGGACATCGCGGCCCTGGTCGATGGCGTGACCAAGCTGGACAAGGTCAAGTACGGGGACGCGGCGCAGGCCGAGACCGTGCGCAAGATGGTCGTGGCGATGTCGCGGGACATCCGGGTGCTCGTCATCAAGCTGGCCGACCGCCTGCACAACATGCGGACCCTCCGTTACCTGCCGCGTGCCAAGCAGGAGCAGAAGTCGCGCGAGGTGCTGGAGATCTTCGCCCCGCTGGCCCACCGGCTCGGCATGAACACGGTGAAATGGGAGCTAGAGGACCTGGCGTTCGCCACGCTTTACCCCAAGCGCTACGACGAGATCGCGCGGCTGGTATCCGAGCGGGCGCCACGCCGGGAGATTTTCCTGCAGGAAGTGAGCGATGACGTCGCCGCCGACCTGCGCGAGGCCAAGATCAAGGCGCGAGTGACCGGCAGGCCCAAGCACTATTACTCGGTCTATCAGAAGATGATCGCCCGGAACGTCGGCTTTGACGACATCTACGACCTGATGGGCATCCGGGTCCTCGTCGACTCGCTGCGTGACTGCTATGCGGCCCTCGGGATCATTCACGCGCGGTGGAATCCGGTTCCCGGCCGGTTCAAGGATTACATCGCGATGCCGAAGTTCAACATGTACCAGTCGCTGCACACCACCGTGATCGGTCCGGAGGGCAAGCCGGTCGAGCTGCAGATCAGGACCTGGGGCATGCACCGGCGCGCGGAGTACGGCGTTGCGGCGCACTGGAAGTACAAGGAGGAGATGAACTCCGCCGCCGCGTCCGACATGGCCTGGCTGCGGCAGCTCGTCGACTGGCAGCGGGAGACCTCCGATCCCGCCGAGTTCCTGGACTCGCTCCGGTTCGACCTGGGCGCGGCCGAGGTTTACGTGTTCACCCCGCGCGGCGAGGTCATTGCCCTGCCGCAGGGCGCCACGCCGGTGGACTTCGCCTACGCGATCCACACCGAGGTAGGTCACCGGACCATCGGAGCGCGGGTCAACGGCCGCCTGGTGGCGCTGGAAAGCGCGCTGGACAACGGGGACACCGTCGAGATCTTCACGTCCAAGGCCACGGATTCCGGGCCGAGCCGGGACTGGCTCGGATTCGTCCAGAGCGCCCGCGCGCGGAACAAGATCCGGCACTGGTTCTCGAAGGAGCGCCGGGAGGCCGCCGCCGAGACGGGCAAGGCGGCCATTGCGCGGACGATGCGCAAGCAAGGACTGCCGCTGCAGCGGCTGGCGACCGCCGACGCGCTCAACAGGATCGCCCAGGAACTGCACTACACCGACCTATCCGCGCTGTACGCGGCGGTCGGCGAGGCTCACGTCAGCGCCCAGAACGTGGTCGGCAAGCTGATCAAGTCGGTGGGCGGGATCGCCGGGGCGCAGGAAGACCTGGCCGAGACGACGCTGCCGACCAAGACGCCCCGGCCGCTTCCGGCCGGGGACTCCGGCGTGGTCGTTGAGGGCTCGGCTGACGTCTGGGCGCGGCTGTCCAAGTGCTGCACTCCGGTGCCAGGAGACAAGATCACCGGCTTCGTCACCCGGGGCAACGGGGTGTCGGTGCACCGCGTGGACTGCGTGAACCTGCAGCACCTGCTGCAGTCCGAGCCCGAGCGCATGGTCGGCGTGCGCTGGTCGCCGCGAGAGGGTTCGCAGTTCCTGGTCGCGATCCAGGTCGAGGCGCTAGACCGGACCGGGCTGCTCTCCGACGTGACCAGGACGCTCACCGATCAGCACGTGAACATTCTGTCGGCAACCGTGACGACCACCCGGGACCGGGTCGCGTTCAGCAAGTTCACCTTTGAGATGGGCGACCCGAAGCACCTCGGCCATGTCCTGCGCGCGGTTCGAACCATCGACGGCGTCTACGACGTCTACCGCGTGACGAATTAGCCGCAGCCCGAGACATTCCCGGCCGCGGCCCGGCCTGCCGCAGCACTCCGCCGCCCGCAATCTGGCGCCCGCCGCCCGCAATCTGGCGCAGCCTATTACGGCCGCCACTAACTGACCGGCCCACGCCGCCGAATCCGCCAACGGAGCGGCCACCGCCGCCTCGCTTCATGATCACGGGGGTTTCTCAGTCATAGTGACTGAGAAACCCCCGTGATCATGAATACCCCCTGCCGGGTCTAACCCCAGCCTGCCGGGATGCCACCCGCGACGGCTGGCTTGCCGGGATGCCACCCGCGACGGCTGGCTTGCCGGCCCGAGCGGCTGGCAAGGGGGTCCGGGGGTTACCCCCCGGGCTTGCTCTCTTACCCCGAGAACTCCGCCAGCGTGCGTTCCGCCTCGGCCAGCCAGGACTGGCGGGCGGCTAGGGCTTCCTGGGCTCGCTGCCGCGCCTTGGCGTCGCCGCTGGCCTCGGCCTTGGCTAGCTGACTCTCCAGCTGCCTGATCGCGGTCCTGATCTGCTCGACGGTGCTCTTCGCCCGCGACAGCGCCTCGGGGTTAGAACGTCGCCACTGCGAGTCCTCCGCCTTGCGCAGGGACTCCTCGATCCGGCGCAGGGCCCCCTCCAGCCGGTCCTGAGAATCGCGGGGGACCGCCCCGGCGCGCTCCCAGCGCTCCTGGATGCCGCGCAGCGCCGCGCGGGCCGCGCGTGCGTCGGTGACGGGCATCAGCTTCTCCGCCTCGGCCAGCAGTTGCTCCTTGGCGACCGCGTTGTGCGCCAGCTCGGCATCCTTGGCCGTCAGCACCGCCGACCGCGCCTGGAAGAAACTGTCCTGCGCCGTCTTAAACCTGGTCCAGAGTTCATCCTCGGTGGCCCGGTCGGCCCGGCCCGCCTCCTTCCAGGCCCGCATCAGCTCGCGGTAGGCTGCGGCCGTTGCCCCCCAGTCGGTCGACGACACCAGCGCTTCGGCCTGGCTGGCCAGGTCCTCCTTGCGGGCCCGGACACCCTCCCGCTCCTCCTCCAGGCCGGCGAAGTAGGCCTTGCGCCGCTTGGTGAAGGCGTTGCGCGCCGCCGACAGGCGCTTCCACAGCGCGGTCTCGGCGGCCCGGTCCCCGCGGGGGGCTGCCTTCCACTCCTCCAGCAACTGGCGCATCCGCTCGCCGCTGATCTTCCAGTGGGTGGCCTCCGCTGCGATCCGCTCGGCCTCGGCGACGATCTTCTCCTTGATGTCCAGGGCCTCGCTGCGCGCCTGCTCCCGGGCGGCCCGGTGCTCTTCCTTGCGGTGCTCGGCGAGGCCGGTCAGCTTGTCGAGGCGGCCGAGCAGCCCGGCCAGGTCCCCGATCACGTGCGCGTCGGTCACTGCCGTGACCAGCCGCGCTATCGTCGCCTTGGCCTGCACGGGAGACAGGTCGGTGCTGGCCAGCCGCTGTTCCAGCAGGCTGACCTCGGTCTCCAGCATCTCGAACTTGCGCTTGAAGAAGGCCAGCGCTTCGTCCGGGCTGCCAGCCTGCCAGGAGCCCACCTGCCGCTCACCATCGGCGGTACGCACGTAGACCGTGCCGTCCTCGGCCACCCGGCCCCACGGATCGCTTGCGGTACTCACCGCGTACCTCCCGGTCGTTACCTTACTGGCGGCGCAGCTGATCAACTCTTCTTGATGGTGACGCCCTCGATGTCGACCTTGTCCTTAGGATGGCCGTCACCTGCCGCGTTGGAGTTGTCGCTGCCAGCCTGCGCCACTTTCTGGATGATATTGAGTCCGCTCACTATCGTGCCAAACGGTGTGTAACTGGCGGGAAGGCTGAGGCTGTTCTTGTAGACCAGGAAAAACTGGCTGCCGTTAGTGCCGGGCCCAGAGTTAGCCATGGCGACGGTGCCGGCGGTGTACTTCGCGCCTGCCAGGTTCTCGTCGGCGAACTTATAGCCAGGGCCGCCCGAGCCCGTGCCGGTCGGGTCGCCGCACTGCAGCACGAAGATGCCGGTCGTGGTGAGCCGATGGCAGTGAGTGTTACTGAAGTAGTTCTTCGAGGCCAGGTAGACGAACGAGTTCACGGTGCAGGTCGCCTGGCTATTCAGCAGGTTAATGACGATATTGCCAAGGTTGGTCCGAATTGTCGCCTGGTACTTCGCCGTGTAGTCCGGCTTAGTCGAGGGCGTTCCGACATTCCGGGCGGCCGGCGGACTGGCGGTGTAGACGCAGTGCCGCGCGGGCTCGGCCACCGCCGCGGCCGAGGGGCTGGCGCTCGGGCTGATCGACGCGCTGGCGCTGGGGCTGGTTGACGCGCTGGCCGGCGGCGTGGGCGTCGCGGCGGCCGCGGCCTTGCTGGTGCCGGAGGGCTTCACGAGGAAGAACACGCCCGCTGCCACGGCGAGCACGGCAATGGCGGCCAGGACGCTGATCGTCGCCTTCCGCGCCCGCCTGTCCCGCTGCGCTCTCTTATCCAGCCGTCGCTGGTAGCGCGCCCTCTCTAGCTTGCGCTGGCGCTGCTTTTTTCCGGCCACCCCTGCGGTCCTCCTGGCTACCCGCTGTATCCGGCGGTCGTGCTGAACTGGCCGCCGGCATCTGCGAAACTTCGCGAATCGTACCTGGCGTAACCGGTTTTGCGGTGCCGCCGTTATCGGTTCGACGCACCAACTGCAGCCGAGCCGTGTCCTCGCCGGGCCTGCACGCCACCACGCGGCGCGCCTCGGTAGCCTGGGCTCACACCTCGCTCACATCCGCCCATGCCCCGCTCCCATCCCGCTCCCATCCCGCTCACGCCTCACCCGACCCCGCCGCCTGCCAAGGAGGGTACGTGCTTATCGCCGGGTTTCCCGCTGGCGCGTTCGCCGCGAATTGCTACCTGGTCGCGCCGGCCGCGGGCGAGGAATGCATCATCATCGACCCCGGCCAGGACGCCGAGCCGGGGATCGCCGAGATTGTCGAGCGATACCGGCTGCGCCCGGCCGCCGTGGTCCTGACCCATGGTCACCTTGACCACATCTGGTCGGTGGCGCCGGTGTGCGGGGCGCGCAACATCGCCGCCTACATCCACCCCGCCGACCGCGCGCTGCTCAGCGACCCGGCCAGCGGCCTGCCGCCGCAGGCGGGCCAGCAACTGCTGCGCGGCCTCACCTTCACCGAGCCCGACGATGTCGTCGAGCTCGCTGACGGCATGACGCTCGATCTGGCGGGCGTCCCGCTCATCGTCGACCACGCGCCTGGTCACACGCGAGGATCGGTGACATTCCGGCTGCCGGCCGCGGCCGATCCTGGCACGCTGTTCAGCGGCGACCTGTTGTTCGCCGGGTCGATCGGCCGGGCCGACCTGCCCGGCGGTGACTACGCCACGATCCTGGACAGCCTCGCCCGGGTCTGCCTGCCACTCCAGGATGAGACCGTCGTGCTGTCGGGGCACGGGCCGCAGACCACGATCGGGGCCGAGCGTGCGACCAATCCGTACCTAGCCGGACTCGCCCCGTCGGGCGGCCCGGCCAGGGGGCTGTGAGCCAGCCCGCCGAGCCAGCCCCGCCGAGCCAGCCCGCCGAGCCAGCCCGCCGAGCCAGCCCCGCCCGGCGAGCCCCGCCGAGCCAGCCCGCCCGGCCAGCCCCGCAGCTTGCTGACCTTGACCCACTGAAAGATCGATCTACTGAGAGAAGGGCTGGGAGCGATGATCCGCACCCACGACGCAGGCACGCTGCGTGCCACCGCGGCAGGCCAGCAGGTCACCCTGGCCGGCTGGGTGGCCCGCCGCCGTGACCACGGCGGCGTGGTCTTCATTGACCTGCGCGACGCCAGCGGGATCGCGCAGGTGGTGCTCCGCCAGGAGGACATCGCGCACGACCTGCGCGCCGAGTACTGCGTCCTGGTCAGCGGGACGGTGCAGCGCCGCCCGGCCGGGAACGAGAACCCCGACCTGCCGACCGGGGAGATCGAGGTCGCCGCGTCCGGCGTCGAGGTCCTGGCCGAGTCCGACCCCCTCCCGTTCCCGATCGAGGGTGGCGGCGAGCTCAACGAGGAGGTCCGCCTCAAGTACCGTTATCTGGACATCAGGCGGGCCGACATGGCCTTGGCCCTCAAGGCGCGCTCCACCGCCGCCTACCTGGTCAGCGACGTGATGCGCGAGTACGGCTTCGTCAACGTGGAGACGCCGTTCCTGACCAGGTCGACCCCGGAGGGCGCCCGCGACTTCGTGGTGCCGGTCCGGCTGCGGCCCGGTCACTGGTACGCGCTCCCGCAGTCGCCGCAGCTGTTCAAGCAGCTGCTGATGGTCTCCGGCCTGGAGCGCTACTACCAGCTCGTGCGGTGCTTCCGGGACGAGGACTTCCGCGCCGACCGGCAGCCCGAGTTCACCCAGATCGACATCGAGATGTCCTTCATCACCCGCGAGGACGTCGTGCAGATAGCCGAGGACCTGGTGGCGCGGCTGTGGTCGCAGATCGCCGGGTACGAGGTGCCGCGGCCGATCCCGCAGATGACCTACGCCGACGCCATGGCCCGGTACGGATCGGACAAGCCCGACCTGCGGTTCGGCTACGAGATCACCGACCTGACCGAGTACTTCGCGCAGACCGGCTTCCGGGTGTTCCAGGCGCCGCACGTCGGCTCGGTGGTGATGCCCGGTGGCGCCGGGCAGACCCGCCGGGAGCTGGACGGCTGGCAGGACTGGGCCAAGTCGCGCGGCGCCCGGGGACTGGCCTACGTGCTCATCGACGCCGAGGGCCAGGTCGCCGACGCCGGGCCCACGGCCAAGAACCTTTCCGCGGCCGAGCGCGAGGGCCTGCCGGCCGCGACCGGGGCGGGGCCGGGAGACGCGGTCTTCTTCGCGGCGGGCCCCGCGAATGCCGCCCGCAGCCTGCTCGGAGCGGCCCGGCTGGAGATCGGCCACCGCTGTGGCCTGATCGACGCGGACGCCTGGGCGTTCACCTGGGTGGTGGACGCGCCGATGTTCGAGGAGGAGGACGACGCCGGCGGCTGGACCGCGGTGCACCACCCCTTCACGTCGCCGCTGCCGGAGTGGGCCGACAAGTTCGACGCCGAGCCGGGCGCGGCGCTGGCCAACGCCTACGACATCGTTTGCAACGGGACCGAGATCGGCGGGGGCTCGATCCGGATCCACCGCCCGGACGTGCAGCAGCGGGTCTTCGACGTCATCGGGCTGTCCCGCCAGGAAGCCACCTCGCAGTTCGGCTTCCTGCTGGACGCGCTGCGCTTCGGGCCGCCGCCGCACGGCGGTATCGCGTTCGGCTGGGACCGCCTGCTGATGCTGCTGACCGGCCGCGATTCCATTCGCGACGTGATCGCCTTCCCCAAGGCGGCCTCCGGGCACGACCCGCTGACCGGCGCGCCCACGCCCATCACCGCGGCGCAGCGCAAGGAGGCCGGCATCGACGCCACCCCGGCACCGGCCGGCCCCAGCTAGCCCGCCCGCCGCCCGGCCGCCGCCCGCCCGCCGCCCGGCCGCCGCCCGCCCGGCGGGTACTGTCGAGCCGTGTTCCCAGCCTCAGGAGCCCCCGGCGGTCAGCGCGACAGTCTGTTCGACGCGGCCGAAGACGAGGCGGCGCGGGCCGCCGCGCCGCTCGCTGTCCGGATGCGGCCGCGCATCCTGGATGAGGTCATCGGCCAGCGCCACCTGACCAGGGAAGGCTCGCCGCTGCGCAAGCTGGTGGACACCGACGCCGGGATATCGGTGCTGCTGTGGGGGCCGCCGGGCACCGGCAAGACCACCCTGGCCTATGTCGTCAGCCAGGTCACCAAGCGCCGTTTCGTCGAGCTGTCGGCGGTGTCAGCCGGAGTCAAGGACGTGCGCGCCGCGGTGCAGAACGCGCGCCGCGATCTGGGGCTCACCGGCGTGCAGACCGTGCTGTTCATCGACGAGGTGCACCGGTTCAGCAAGACCCAGCAAGACGCGCTGCTGCCGGCGGTGGAGAACCGCTGGGTGTCGTTCATCGGCGCGACCACCGAGAACCCGTCGTTCTCGGTGGTCAGCCCGCTGCTGTCGCGGTCCCTGCTGCTGACGCTGCGGCCGCTGTCCGACGACGACATCAGGGCCGTGATCGGCCGGGCGCTGACCGACGAGCGCGGGCTGCACGGCGCCGTGACCCTGGCAGACGGGGTGACCGAGCACCTGATGCGGCTGGCCGGCGGCGACGCCCGGCGCGTGCTGACCTACCTGGAGGCGGCCGCCCTCGGCGTGCCCGAGGGCGGCGTGATCGACGTCGAGAGCCTGGAGCGCGCGGTCGACCGCGCCATGGTGCGCTACGACCGGGCGGGCGACCAGCACTACGACGTGATCAGCGCGTTCATCAAGAGCATCCGGGGCAGCGACGCCGACGCGGCGCTGCACTACCTGGCCCGGATGATCGAGGCGGGGGAGGACCCCCGGTTCATCGCCCGCCGCCTCATCGTGCACGCCAGCGAGGACATCGGCCTGGCCGACCCCACCGCCCTGCAGGCGGCCGTCGCCGCCGCGCACGCGGTCGAGTTCGTCGGGCTCCCCGAAGCCCGGCTGAACCTGGCCCAGGCGGTCCTCCACCTGTGCCTGGCGCCCAAGTCCAACGCGGTGATCATGGCCTTCGAGGCGGCCGCCGCCGATGTCCGGGCCGGGCTGGCCGGGCCCGTGCCGGCGCACCTGCGGGACGCCCATTACGCCGGCGCCCAGCGACTCGGCCACGGTCAGGGCTACTCCTACCCGCACGACGACCCGGCCGGGGTGGTCGCCCAGCAGTACGCGCCCGATTCCATCGCCGGCCGCCGTTACTACCAGCCGTCCCGGCACGGCACGGAGGCCCGGTACGCCGAGCGCGCCGAACGCATCAGGGAGATCCTGAAACCCGGCGATAACGGACCGTCCGGCCCACCCCTCGCCCCGCCGGCCGGCCAGGCTCCGGGTGACCGGAGCGAGGCTCGCGACGCGGCAGCGGCAGACCGGTCGGTCGCGCCCGGCGAAGCCCCCGCGGGCGTTTCGGGAGACAGCACCGGGGGAGCGGGGGCCTAGCGCCTGCCACCCAGATCGCCCGACGGGTTACAGCATGGCGATAAGGTCGGCGGACAAGACGGCCGCCCACGACGGCAAAGGAGCGAGCGCCGATGACTGCCGGACAGCTTGCCGCCCTGATCGCGGCCGGCTTTTTCGCCCTGCTGGCCTGTGCGGGTGTCTTCGTGCTGCTGCGCATGGGGCGACTGATCGGCGCCGCGACCGAGCTGGTGACCGGCTACCGTGCTCGCGCCGACACGCTCCTGGAACAGGCCCAGGCCGTAGTCGACCGCACCAACGAGCAGCTCACCCGGACCGATTCCATCACCGCGAGCATGGACCAGGTCACGGCCAACATGGCTGAGCTCTCCGGGCACGTGTCGGCCATGACGGGACTGGCCAGGGCGCTGTCGGCCGCCGTCGGCGCCCCGGTGACCGGGATCTCCGCCGTCGCCTACGGCGTCCGCCGCGCGGTCGCGCTCCGCCGCCCGGAGGCCGACCGGCCCGAGCTAACGCAGCGCCGCCCGGAGGCCGTGGCGCCGGAGGCCGTGGCGACGGAGGCGCAGCAGCCCGCCCTCACCGCCGGGCGCGCCGGCCGGAGCGGGGTCCGGCGATGATCCGCCGCGCCTTCTGGCTCGTGCTCGGCGCCACGCTCGGGGTGAGCGGCTACCGGCGCGCCCGGCGCCTCGCGCGCGCGCTCGCCCCGGCCGCCCGCGGACCCCAGCCCGGCGCGGCGCCGGCGGCCCGCCGGCCTCAGCTCACGGGCCGCCGCGTGCTGGCCGGCGCGGCCCGCGCCGGGCGCTCCACCGCCGAAGGGGTGGCGTTCGTTCGCGACGTGCGAGAGGGCATGGCAGAGTATCTGAATCGCCAGGAGCAGCAAGCCGGCGCTACCTTCGATAGTCCGCAATGACGAATGACAGGTCCCCGGTGTCGGTCCGGGCTTTCACCACGCGAAGGATGGCCGTTCATGGAGTCGGCAGAGATTGCCCGCCGTTTCCTTAGCTACTTTGAGCAGCGAGGGCACGCCATCGTGCCCTCGGCCAGCCTGATCGCTGAGGACCCCACGTTGCTCCTGGTCAACGCGGGGATGGTGCCGTTCAAGCCCTATTTCCTCGGCCAGCGGCAGCCGCCGTTCGCCCGCGCGGCCTCCGTGCAGAAATGCGTCCGGACACCGGACATCGACGAGGTGGGCAAGACCACCCGGCACGGGACGTTCTTCCAGATGCTGGGGAACTTCTCGTTCGGCGAGTACTTCAAGGAGCAGGCGATCCCCTTCGCCTGGGAGCTGCTCACCAGCTCGGAGGCCGACGGCGGGTTCGGGTTTCCGCCGGACCGGCTGTGGGCCACCGTGTACACCGATGACGACGAGGCCGCGGGAATCTGGCGGGACCGGGTGGGCCTCCCGGAGCACCGGATCCAGCGTCGCGGGATGGCCGACAACTTCTGGTCGATGGGAGTGCCCGGGCCCTGCGGGCCCTGCTCGGAGATCTACTACGACCGCGGTCCGGAGTACGGCAGGGAGGGCGGCCCCGTCGTCGACGAGGATCGCTACCTGGAGGTCTGGAACCTCGTTTTCATGCAGTACACCCGGGGCGAGGGGGCCGGCAAGGAGGGCTTCCCGATCACCGGCGAGCTGCCGTCGCGCAACATCGACACCGGCATGGGGCTGGAGCGGATGGCGGCGCTGCTGCAGGGCGTCGACAACATCTACGAGATCGACACCATGTGGAAGGTGCTCGACCGGGCGGCCGAGCTGACCGAGCAGAAATACGGCCGGGACCACCGGGCCGACGTGGCGCTGCGGGTGGTCGCCGACCACGTGCGTACCGCGGTCGTGCTGGTCGCCGACGGAGTGACCCCGACGAACGAGGGCCGCGGCTACGTCCTGCGCCGGATCCTGCGCCGGAGCATCCGCAACCTGCGGCTGCTGTCCGGCGCGCAGCGCGGCGGCGGCGGCGGGAGCCTGAGCCGCGGCGGTACCGGCGAGCGCTACCTGCACGAACTGTCCTCGGTCGCGATCAGCGCGCTCGGTGACCAGTACCCGGAGCTGGTGCGCGACGCGCCGCACATCCAGACGGTGATCGACGCCGAGGAGTCGGCGTTCAGCTCGACGCTCCGGACCGGCACGGCGATCTTCGACGCCGCGGTGGAGGAGACCAGGCGCGGCGGCGCGCAGGCCATCGCCGGCAGCCAGGCGTTCCAGCTGCACGACACCTATGGCTTCCCGATCGACCTGACGCTGGAGATGGCCGCCGAGCAGGGCCTGCAGGTGGACGAGCCGGAGTTCCGCCGGCTGATGAGCGAGCAGCGGCAGCGTGCCAAGGCGGACGCCGCGGGCAAGAAGACCGGCAACGCCGATATCTCTGCCTTCGCGCAGATCCTCGACCGGTCCGGGCGGGTCGTCTTTACCGGCTACGACGAGGTCGCGGGCGACGCGACGGTGGTCGGCCTGCTGGTCGGCGGCGTCTCGGTGCCGTCGGCGAGCGCGGGCACCGACGTCGACGTGGTGCTCGACCGCACCCCGTTCTACGCCGAGAGCGGTGGCCAGCTCGCCGACACGGGCGTGATCACGGCGGTCGGGAGCGGCGGCGGTGACGGGGCCCGGATCGAGGTGCTCGACGTGCAGGCGCCGGTGGCGGGCCTCGTCGTGCACCGCGGCCGGGTCGCAGCCGGGGAGATCGTCGTCGGCGCCCCGGTGCACGCCGAGATCGACATCGAGCGCAGGCGCGCCGTCTCCCGGTCGCACACGGCCACGCACCTGGTACATCGCGCGTTCCGCGGTGCGCTCGGCGACTCCGCGGCCCAGGCGGGCTCGGAGAACTCGCCGGGCCGGTTCAGGTTCGACTTCACCGCGCTCGGGGCGGTCCCGCCCGCTGTGCTCCAGGAGGCCGAGGACGAGGTCAACCGGGTCCTGATCAACGACCTGGAGGTTCGCGCGTTCCAGACCTCCATCGACGAGGCGCGGGCGATGGGCGCGCTGGCGCTGTTCGGCGAGAAGTACGGCGATCAGGTGCGCGTCGTCGAGGTCGGTGACTACTCGCGCGAGCTGTGCGGCGGCACCCACGTCGCCAGGTCCGGGAATCTCGGGCTGGTCAAGATCCTCGGCGAGTCCTCGATCGGATCGGGTGTGCGCCGGGTCGAGGCGCTCGTCGGGATCGACGCGTTCCGCTTCCTGGCCAGGGAGAGCCTGCTGGTCAGCCAGCTCAGCGAGCAGCTCAAGGCGCGCCGGGAGGAGCTGCCGGAGCGGATCGGCTCGATCGTGACCAGGCTCCGGGACGCTGAGCGTGACCTGCAGCGGGCCCAGTCCGACCGGCTGCTGGGCAATACGGCCGAGCTGGCGCAGGGCGCGGCGGACGCGGGGGGCGCGGCGTACGTGGCCTACCAGGTGCCCGACGGCACCCCGGCCGACGGCATCCGGAAGGTGGCCCTGGACGTCCGCGGCCGCCTGTCGCCGGAGCGGCCCGGAGTGGTCGTGGTGGCCGGGGTGCCGGCCGACCGGCCGACGGTCGTCGTCACCGTCAACGAGGCCGGCCGGGCGCGCGGGCTCAAGGCCGGCGCTCTCGTCCTGACGGCCACCAGCGTGCTCGGCGGCCGCGGCGGCGGGAAAGACGATGTCGCCCAGGGCGGCGGGGTTCCGCTGGGCGCGCGGGGCGATCAGGCCGCCTCGACAATTGCTGAGTCCTTCCGCGTGGTGCGTTCAGCTATTGCGGACATAATGGAAACCGGTGGCGTACTGTGAGACCGTGCCGCCACCTGTTTGTGTCCTGGATGAGACCTGTCTGCCTGAAAGCCTTGCCTTGAGGCCAGGGGCACGGATCGCTATTGACGTGGGCCTGGCGCGCATCGGCGTGGCCGCCTGCGATCCCGCCGGCCTGCTGGCCAGCCCGCTGGCCACCGTGCCGCGCGGTCACGGCGACCTGGCCGAGCTGGTCCGCGTCGCGGCCGAGCGCCAGGCCGTCGAGGTCATCGTCGGGCTGCCCGTGGCGCTGTCCGGCCGCGAGGGCAAGTCCGCGGCCGATGCCAGGAACTTCGCCGTGGCGCTGGCCGGCCACCTCGCCCCGACCCCGGTCCGGCTCGTCGACGAGCGCTTCACCACGGTCCTGGCCCACGACGCGCTGCGGCAGGGCGGCCGGGACTCCCGGGCCAGGCGGCAGGTAGTGGACAAGGCCGCCGCGGCGCTGCTGCTGCAGGGCGCACTGGATGCGGAGCGCTCGACGGGCCGGCCACCCGGCGAACTTGTCGTCCCGGCTCAGGAGGGCTCACGGTGAGCCCGGACGGACAGGATCCGGGCTGGGGCCTGGGACGCGGCCGGTCCGCCCAGGACGAGCAGGAGGGCCAGCCGGACGCGAGCCGGACCGGGCGCACCGGGCGGCACGGCCGCCATGGCGCGCCGGCTAGCCGGGATGGCCTCGACTCGCTGGCGGCCTACGGGCCGCCGCCCGATTCTGGCCCGCAGTCCCGCGTTCCCGGCCATGCCCCCTATGGCCCGGCGAATCCGTACGGACCACCGGATCCCTATGGCCAGCCCGGCCCCCACGGCCAGCCCGGCCCCCACGGCCAGCCCGACCCCTACGGTCCGGCCCCGGCCGGCCCTCGCAGCCCGGCCGGCCCCTACAGTCAGCCGGACCCCTACGGTCAGCCGGACCCCTACGGTCCGGCCCCGGCCGGCCCTCGCAGCCCGGCCGGCCGGTACGGGACAGCAGATTCCTACGTTGCAGGGACGGGCGCGTACGGGCCGCCCGACCCGTACGGCCCGCCAGATCCGTACGGCCCGGCCGCGGACCCCCGCGCGACTCCCGGCGGCGAGTCCTACCGGCCCACGAGCTCCTATGAGTCGGCTGACGCCTACGGCGATGACCCGCTCGGGCTCGGGGACCGCTACACCAGCACCGATCAGAGCCGCGGAGCGAGCAGCAACGGCGCGGCCGGCCAGAACGGCGCAGCTCCCTACGGGCCGCCCGATCCCTATGGCCCGGCGGACCCGTACCGGTCACCGGAACATCCGAGCTTCCCAGGCGCCTACAGTTCGCCGGAACCCTACGGCTCACCGCAGGATCGGACGGGCCCGCAGGATCGGACGGGCCCGCAGTTGCGGCCGGGCCCGGCGCAGACGGGGCCGCAGGCCTGGAACGGCGCGGATCGGTCCTATCTCCCCAGCGACCGCTACCTGCCGGGCCAGCATGGCCGGATTGACGCGTCGGGCCCGCTGCCTGCCTACCCGGGCAGTGACCCCCGTGACCCCCGTTCCGTCGGCGATCCCTATGGCCCGCCGGACCCCTACGGCCCGTCAGGGGCCTACGGCCCGTCAGGAGCCTACGGCGCACCGGATGCCCAGGGAGCCCCGGGTCCGCGAGGCAGGTCTCAGTCCCGGAGCATCCCGGATCAGCGGGACCGGCCCGATCCTCGCGCTTACGACGACGTCAGCTCACCCGGCTGGGGTGACTACCAGGGCGAGCGCGACCCTTACGACAGCCAGACTTCTCTTCCCGGCCTGCCGGTTGCCGCCGGCGCCGCGCCAGCCCGCAGCGAGACGTTCCGCTGGCGCCCGCCCGAAGATCCCGCTAACGGGCCGGACCAGGCGGGTGAGGCCGACGCCGAGGTGTGGTCGAGCGGCTATCCCGGTCAGGGCGCCCCGGGTCGCGGCGGTGCGCAGCCGCTGATGCCCGGCGATGTGCCATCGGGCCGGCCCGGCTCGGGATGGTCGCACGGCGGCCGAGATGACCCGGCTGGGCTGGTCGACGGACCGGATCAGGACTCCGGGGAGCTGGACACGGGCGGGCACCCGGCCTGGGCCGACGACGATCAGCATCCCGGGTTCTTCCGGGGCTTCGGCGACGACGACGGAGTCGACCCGCCGCGGCGCAGGCACAGCCGGTGGGTCGCTCCGCTCATCGCGCTGGTCGTGATCCTGCTCATCGTGGGCAGCGCCGGCGTCTACGTCCTGCGCTCTTACCAGGCCAGCCACGCCAACTACACGGGCGCGGGCACCGGCCAGGTGATCATCGTGGTCAAGACCGGGGATACGGCCTTCTCACTGGCGCCCGAACTGGTCAGGCTCGGGGTGATCAAGGCGACGGCGCCGTTCATCGCCGCCGCGAAGGACAGCCCCACCGCCGGTGACCTGACTCCGGGGACCATCGGCCTGCGCAAGCACATGAACGCCGCGCTGGCGTGGGCGCGGCTCGTGGACCCGCAGGCCCGGATCCAGACGTCGATCTCTATCCCGGACGGGCTGCGGGCGACCGCCATCATCGCGTCACTGGCCAAGCAGACCGGCAAGCCGCTGAGCGAGTTCCAGAAGGCGCTCGCCGATACCGCGGCGCTCGGCCTCCCGTCGTTCGCCCACGGCAAGCCCGAGGGCTACCTCTTCCCCGCCACCTACACCTTCCAGCCCGGCACCACGCCCCTGAAGATGCTCCAGACGATGGTCGCGCAGTTCAACACCGAGACCACCAGCCTGAACCTGGCCCAGCAGGCCAAGCTGGGGCATATCTCGGAAAGCGAAGTGATCATCCAGGCCAGCATCATGGAGGCCGAGGTCCGGCCCACGGACTACGCCAAGGTGGCTCGGGTCATCGATAACCGGCTCAATCTGAATATGACGCTCGGGCTGGACAGCACGCTGGAATACGGTCTCGGGGTCACCGGCTTCAATCTCACCAGTAGCCAGCTGAACTCCAACTCCCCGTATAACACGCGCAAAGTTAAGGGCCTGCCGCCCACCCCGATCGACTCCCCGGGAGTAGCGGCGATCACCGCGGCCCTGCACCCTGCCAAGGGCGACTGGCTGTACTTCGTGACGGTCGATCCGAAGACCGGCCTGACCGACTTCACCAACAGCTACCCCCAGTTCCTGACGTGGAGCGCGGAATCAGCCCGGAACATCAAGAACGGGACCTGATCATCGCCGCTCAGCGGGCGGCCGTGCTCGGCGCGCCGGTCGCCCATTCCCTGTCCCCGGCGCTGCACCGTGCCGCCTACCGGGCGCTCGGCCTGGACGACTGGACCTACGAAGCCATCGAGTGCGATGAGGCGCGCCTGCCGGGCCTGCTGGACTCGCTCGGCCAGGACTGGGCCGGACTGTCCCTGACCATGCCGCTCAAGCGGGCGGTCCTGCCGCTGCTGGACCGCGTCGAGCCGCTGGCGACCGAGGTCGGCGGGGCGAACACCGTGGTCTTCGGCACGGATGGCCGCAGCGGCTACAACACCGATGTGCCCGGCATGATCACCGCGCTGGCCGAGGCTGGCGTCGGCCAGGCCCCGGCTGCGACGCTGGTCCTGGGGGCCGGCGCTACGGCCTGCGCGGCCCTGGGGGCGCTGCGCGGGATCGGTGCCGGGGAGGCGACGGTCGCCGTCCGGGACCCGGTCACGGCGGGCCCGCTGCTGGCGGTGGCCGAGCGGCTGGGCGTGAAGGTCCAGCTCGTCAGGTTCGGCGCGGAGCCGGCGCCGGCGCGGTGGCAGTTGCTGATCTCCACCGTCCCGGCCGGCGTGGCCGATACTTATGCCGACCGGATTCTCGCCCGGACCCTGATCCCCGCCGCCGTTCTGGACGTGGTGTATCACCCCTGGCCGACGCGTCTGGCCAGCGCCGCCGGGCAGGCCGGCGCCGTGCTCGTCAGCGGCTTCGAGCTGCTGCTGCACCAGGCGGCCCGCCAGGTGGAGCTCATGACCGGCCGGGAAGCACCGGTAGCGGCGATGCGAGAAGCCGGCCACGCCGCCCTAGCCCACCGCTAACCCGCCACGCCCCGCTAACGTCGGATCTGCCGCCTCGCGAGGGGCAAGAGGGGTAATTCGAGCATTTGGGGTCGGCGTGCTGGCTCGGGAATACCAGTAGGGGTCCGGATGCGTTAGTGTTGCCACACGACCATGTTCGGCACAGGGGTGCTTCGGCACCGCGCGCCGGGCGTGCAAGCGGAGGACCACCTCGGCCGCCTCCCACCTAGCCGGCTCGCGCTGGCAGGTATGTTTGCCGGCCAGTTCTTGTGACTGGCTGGCAGTCAGCTGGCTCGCAAGGCTGGCTGACCAGGCCGGACGCATGACCGCAGGTTCGTTCGCGGACTAGCGGGGTTGCGTCGCGGGTATCAAGCCCTGGGTACGGACCGGGCGGTACCGGCATCTGGTGGCCCCGCAGGCAAGGCGTGCGGGGCCTTCTGCTTTTGGCCAGGAGGCGCCAGGCAGTTTCTGCGCTGGGATCGTCCCGGTACAGAGGAACAGTGACACTGGAGGTCACATCAGCACCGAACCACGAATCAACGAGCGCATCCGCGTACCCGAGGTGCGGCTCGTCGGGCCGGCCGGCGAGCAGATCGGAATCGTTGCGATTAACGATGCGCTCCGGCTAGCCCAGGAGGCAGATCTCGACCTTGTCGAGGTCGCGCCGACCGCACGGCCGCCGGTCTGCAAGCTGATGGACTACGGCAAGTTCAAGTACGAGTCAGCGCTCAAGGCCCGGGAGTCGCGTAAGAACCAGGCCCAGACGGTCATCAAGGAGATCAAGCTCCGGCCCAAGATCGACCCGCACGACTACGGCACCAAGAAGGGCCATGTCGAGCGGTTCCTCAAGGCGGGGGACAAGGTCAAGGTGACGATCATGTTCAGGGGACGTGAGCAGTCCAGGCCGGAACTCGGCTTCAAGCTGCTGCAGCGCCTCGCCGGCGACGTCGAGGAACTCGGCTTCGTCGAGGCGCAGCCTAAGCAGGACGGCCGCAACATGATCATGGTGATCGGCCCGCACAAGCGGAAGATCGAGGCCAGGGGCGAGCGCAACGAGGCCAGGGCTGAGCACGCCACGGCCAGGAGCGAGCACACCGCCGCCAGAGCCGAGCGCTCGGCGGCCCGGACAGCGGCGAGCGTCTCCGCGTCATCGGAGCCCGCCGCGGCTGTCGAGCCCGCGACTGCGACGAGCGCCGCGTTCATCCGGGCCGCGAACCCGCCTGCTCCGGTCAGCACCGCGGGTCCGGCGAGTACGTCCGGCAGCGGACGCCCGGCGGGCTCGGATCGTCCGGCTAGCACTGGCCGTCCGGTCAGCAGCACTGGCCGTCCGGTTAGCACTGGCCGTCCGGTCAGCAGCACGGGTCGCCCGGTCAGCAGCGCGGGTCGCCCGGCCAGCACCGATCGACCGGCAGGCTCGGACCGGCCCGTGAGCACGGATCGCCCGGGAACCGCCGCGGCGCGTCCGGCCAGCCCAGCGGCTCCGGGAAGCACGGCGGCTCCGGCCAGCCCAGCGGCTCCGGGAAGCACGGGTCATCCGGGAAGCACGGATCGTCCGGTGAGCACGGGTCCTCAGGGAAGCCCCGCGCCGCGGCCGAGCGCACCGGCCGGTGCGCCGCGGCCCAGCGCGCCGCGTCCGACCGCGCCCCGGCCGACTGCTCCGCGCCCGACCGCGCCGCGCCCGACCGCGCCGCGGCCTCGCCCTGTGAGCCCGGTGCCCGCCCAGCGGGCCGATGCCGCGGAGGCCGCCAAGCCGGCCGACTCGGCGGACTAGGAGTTGCGGCAGGCACAGTCTCACTCAGCACTGGCGCGGTAAGCGCACTGGCGGGATAAGCACGGGTGCACGGGTCGGCGAGCGGCCCGTGCTGGCCTGCCCGCCCGCTTGCGTGCCCTGAAAGACCGTGCCGCAGGCACGCCAGGAAAGACCGTGCCGCAGGCACGCGAACGAACAGCCGTGCCGCAGGCACGCAGGAAACGGAGACACGGCGACATGCCGAAGATGAAGACGCACAGCGGGGCCAGCAAGCGGTTCCGGCTGACGGGCACGGGCAAGATCATGCGCCGCCGGGCCAACCGGAACCACCTGCTCGAGCACAAGACGAGCAGGCGCACCCGTCACCTGGCCAACGAGGTCGTGCTCTCGCCAGCTGACACCAGGAAAATGAAGAGATTGCTGGGAAAGTGACCCGGCCCGCCGCAAGGGAGTCGAACTAATGGCACGCGTGAAGCGGGCTGTCAATGCCCACAAGAAGCGCAGGGTCGTCCTTGAGCGGGCGAGCGGTTACCGGGGTCAGCGATCCCGGCTGTACCGCAAGGCCAAGGAGCAGTCCCTGCACTCCATGACCTACGCCTACCGGGACCGCAAGGACCGGAAGGGCGCGTTCCGGCGGCTGTGGATCCAGCGGATCAACGCTGCCGCCCGCGCAGAGGGCATGACGTACAACAGGTTTATCCAGGGCCTCAAGATCGCCGGCGTGGAAGTCGACCGGCGGATGCTGGCCGACATGGCTGTCGCCGACCCGTCGTCGTTCACGGCGCTGGTCGAGGTGGCTAAGCAGGCGCTGCCCGACGATCTGGGCACAGCTGCTGCCTGACCGGGCGCTGCCTGACCGGGCGCTGCCTGACCGGGCGCTGCCTGACCGGGCGCTGCCTGACCGGGCGCTGCCTGACCGGGCGCGGCAGAGCCGGGCGTTCGCGCAGCGGGTGCCGTCGGCCCCGGCGACCGGAGAGATCACGAACATCCGGTCGCCGCGGGTCAAGGCCGCCCGGCAGCTCGCCAAGCGGGCCTTCCGGGAACGCTCGCGGTCCTTCCTGGCCGAGGGGCCCCAGGCAGTGCGGGAGGCCCTGGCGATGCCGGGCGTCCCGAGCATCCTCACCGAGCTGTTCGTGACCGGCGCGGCGCGGGACCGGCACGATGACCTCGTCAGGCAGGCGGCCGGGCTCGGGGTCGCCGTGCACGTGGTGAGCGGCGAGGTCATGGCCGAGCTGGCGCAGACCGTGACGCCGCAGGGCCTGCTGGGCGTCTGCCGGTTCCTCGATGTCCCGCTGGCGCAGCTGGCCGCCAGCGGCCCGCGGCTGGTCGCCATCCTGGCGAACGTGCGCGACCCGGGTAACGCCGGCACGGTGCTGCGGACCGCCGACGCAGCCGGCGCGCAGGGCGTCATCTTCACGGCCGCGTCCGTCGATCCGTATAACAGTAAGTGCGTGCGATCCTCGGCGGGCAGCCTGTTCCACCTGCCGGTCGTCGTGGGAGTGCAGCCGGGTGAGGCGGCCGCCGCGCTGCGCGCGGCCGGGCTGCGGCTACTGGCCGCGGACGGCAGCGCCGACCAGGTCCTCGACGTCGGCGGCAGCGATCCGCGGCTGTCCGGGCCGACCGCCTGGCTGTTCGGGAACGAGGCCTGGGGCCTGCCCGCCGACCTGCTCGCGCTGGCCGACGCGGCCGTGGCCGTGCCGATCTACGGGCGCGCCGAAAGCCTGAACCTGGCGGCCGCGGCTGCCGTCTGCCTGTACGCGTCCGCCGCCCGGCACCGGGCGGCCGGAAACCCGCCCGGCACCGGCGCCCGGAAACCTGACCGGACCTGAACGGAAATCCGCCCGGGACCTGACCGGGACCTGACCGGGACCTGACCGGGGTATGACCGGGGGACAGAGTTCCGCCCCGGGGTGAGTTTCTCGAACCGTAAGGTTCCGCGGGGCCCATGGGGGGTGCCGCGCGGCATTGCGCACGCGCTAGAGTCTGATCACGTTGCGTCATTGGTGACTCCGGTCAGGGTCACGGCTGATGGCTGTTGACGCGGCAGCGCCAGCCCGCGGGTGACCCCCGGACCCGCGGGCAGGCGTCCGGGTTATGCATGGGCAAGCCGGGGGACAGGGCACTGGGCCCCCCGGAGGCGGCAGATAAGTGGACGGGATCGTGTCGGGCCAAGCGAGCGCCCGGGCTGGCGCGCTCGCGGCGACCACTGACTTCAGCGGCGGCCTGGTCCTCGCCGATGACATTCCCGATGGCCTGGTCATAGCCGACCACGCGGGGCGTGTCGCGGTGTTCAACCGGGCCGCGAGCCGGCTGACCGGCATTAGCCCAGCCCAGGCCCTTGGCCGCGATGTCTGGCAGGTACTGCCGCTGCAGGACTCTGACCAGCGCTGCTGGTGGACCGCGACCCAGCCCTACGCGGGCCTGGCCACCCGCTCCCGGCACCCGGAGCGCTGTCTCTACTTGCCGGACGGCACCGAACTGCTGGTCACCGTCGGGTACGTGCGCAGCCCGCGGGGCCTCGGCCCGCGTGAGGGCTGGCACCGAGAGCCCGGCGCCGTCCGCCGGATCATGATCACCCTGCGCGGCACGGAGCAGCGCACCCGGCTCGACCGGAGCCGCGCGGACCTGGTCTCCACCGTGGCGCACGAGCTGCGCTCGCCGCTGACCAGCGTGAAGGGGTTCACCGCGACCCTGCTGGCGAAATGGACCCGGTTCACCGACGACCAGAAGCTGGTCATGCTGGAGACCGTTAACGCGGATGCGGACCGGGTGACCCGGCTGATTACCGAGCTGCTGGATGTGTCCCGGATCGAGTCGGGCCGGATCGAGGTGCACCGCGAACTGGTCGACATCCCGGCCCGGGTCCGCAAGGTGATCGGCGGCCGGGTCGCGGTCGGCGACGCCGAGGACCGGTTCCGGGTCGAGGTCGCCGGCGAGCTGCCAGAGACGTGGCTGGACGCCGACAAGGTCGACCAGATCCTGGTCAACCTCATCGAGAACGCCACCCGGCACGGTGCTGGTACCGTTACGACTGTGGTAGAGGCGACGGTGGTGGCAGGCCTTCCCGGGGTCGCGGTGTCAGTTCGCGACCAGGGACCCGGCATCGCGCCCGAGCTCGCCTCCCGGGTATTCCGCCAGTTCTGGCGGGCCAAGCGGCGTGGTGGCGCGGGCCTTGGGCTATTCATAGTGAAGGGCCTGGTCGAGGCGCACGGCGGGACCATCGCCGTGCACCAGGCGCCCGGCGGCGGCGCGGAGTTCCGATTTATCATGCCCGCCGCCACGCCTGAGTTCGGCTGACCGGCGGGCCCGACGGGCCGCTGTCCCTGGCGGCTGAGTCCCGGCGGCTGACCGCCCGGCATCCCCGCGTGAGTCGCCCGGGACGGCCGCGCACTTCCGATCGCAGGAGAGCAACCGCGATGTCCGCACCGAATAAGACGTATGACCCCGTAGAGGTGGCAGCATTGGCGCCCGAGGAGGTCCAGCGCGTGACCGACGAGGCGCTGCGTGCCATCGCCGCCGCCACCACGCCGGAGGAGCTGAAGGCGGCGAGGCTGGCGCACGCCGGCGACCGTGCGCCGATCGCGCTGGCCAACGCCGAGATCGGCGCGCTGCCGCCGGCCGCCCGGGCCGAGGCGGGCAAGCGGATCGGCGCGGCGCGCGCGGCCATCCGCCAGGCCCTCGCCGACCGCCAGGCGCAGGTCGAGGCCGAGCGCGACCGGCGGGTGCTCGTCGAGGAGGCCGTCGATGTCACGCTGCCCTGGGACCGGCAGCCGGCCGGGGCCCGGCATCCGGTCACCACGGTCGCCGAGCAACTCGTCGACGTGTTCGTCGGCATGGGCTATGAGGTCGCCGAGGGGCCCGAGGCCGAAGCGGAGTGGTACAACTTCGACGCGCTGAACTTCCCGCCCGACCACCCGGCGCGCGAGATGCAGGACACGATCTTCGTGGCCGGGCCGCCCGGTGCTCAGGGGGCGCGGGCGGAGCGGTCGGGCGTCGTGCTCCGCACGCACACCTCGCCGGTGCAGATCCGGTCCATGCTGACCCGCCCGCTGCCGCTGTATGTGGTGAGCCCGGGCAAGTGCTACCGCAGCGACGCGCTGGACGCCACGCACAGCCCGGTGTTCCACCAGATCGAGTGCCTGGCGGTCGACGAGGGGCTGACCATGGCCGACCTGCGCGGCGCGATCCGCGCGTTCGTCGACGCGATGTTCGGCGAGGGGCTGCGGACCAGGCTGCGGCCGGACTTCTTCCCGTTCACCGAGCCATCTGCCGACGTGTCCATGGAGTGCCACGTGTGCCGCGGCGCGTCGACCCTGCCGGGCGGTGCGCCCTGCCGGGTCTGCCGGTCGCAGGGCTGGATCGAGATCGCCGGGTGCGGCATGGTCAACCCGCGGGTCCTGGTGGCCTGCGGGATCGACCCCGACCGCTACAGCGGCTTCGCCTTCGGGCTCGGCATCGAGCGCTCGCTCATGATCTCCCACGGAGTCAGCGATATCCGGGACACCCTGGAGGGTGACATGCGGTTCAGCCGGGCTTTCGGAATGGAGGCGTGATGCGGGTTCCGCTGTCGTGGGTGGCAGAGTACGCGGCCATCGGGCCCGACGCCGCCGCTGACGCCGATGAGGTGGGGCGTCGCCTGACCGGCGCGGGCCTGGAGGTCGAGTCGTTCGAGCGCGTCGGTCACGACATCACCGGCGTCGTGGTGGCCCGCGTGCTGGACGTCGAGGAGCTCGAGGGGTTCCGCAAGCCGGTCCGGTACTGCCAGGTGTCCACGGGCGATGGTCAGGAGCGGCACGTCATCTGCGGCGCGACCAACTTCGCCGCCGGCGACCTGGTGCCGTTCGCCCTGCCGGGCGCGATGCTGCCGGGCGGGTTCGAGATCAGCGCGCGCAAGACCTACGGGAAGGTCTCCGAGGGCATGATCTGCTCGGTCGCCGAGCTCGGCATCGGCGACGATCACTCCGGGATCCTGGTGCTGCCGCCGGACACGCCGCTCGGCGTCGACTTCGCCGCCCACGCCGGGCTGCGGGACGTCGTGTTCGACGTGAACGTGACCCCGGACAAGGGTTATGCGCTGTCGATCCGCGGCGTCGCCCGGGAACTGGCGATCGCCTACGGGGTGCCGTTCACCGACCCGGCCGACGCCGGGCTGCCCGCCGACGTGGACCTGGTATCCGGCGAGGTCTACCCGGCCAGCATCGAGGACCCGGCCGCGTGCGACAGGTTCGTGCTGCGCGAGGTGCGGGGCATCGACCCGGCCCGGCCGACCCCGCTGCCGATGCGCGTCCGGCTGGCGCGCGCCGGGCAGCGCAGCGTGTCCCTGGCCGTCGATGTCACGAACTACCTGATGCTGGAGCTCGGCCAGCCCCTGCACGCGTTCGACCGCGCCCGGCTGTCGGGGCCGATCGTGGTGCGGCGGGCCCGGCCGGGGGAGCGGCTGGAGACACTGGATCACGTCGTCCGGGACCTGGACCCCGAGGACATCCTCATCACCGACTCCTCCGGCCCGATCTCGCTGGCCGGGACGATGGGCGGCCTGGCTACCGAGGTGACGCCGGAGTCGGCCGACCTGGTCATCGAGGCCGCCCACTTCTCTCCCCGCGGCACGGCCCGGATGAGCCGCCGGCACCGGCTCGGCTCCGAGGCGTCGGCGAGGTTCGAGCGCGGGGTGGACCCGGAGCTGCAGCGACGGGCCTCCGGCCGGGCCGTCGCGATGCTGGCCGGCCTGGCGGGCGGCACGGCGGTGCCCGGCTGTTCCTTCGCCAGCGCGCCGATCCCGCCGGTCTCCATCGTGATGGCGGCCGACTACCCCGATCGGGTGGCCGGCACGACCTATGGCCTGGACACCGTCACCAGCCGGCTCCGCGAGGTCGGCTGCCAGGTCAGCTTGACACAGGGCGGCGGCGGGCGGCCGGTGCTGGCCGTCGTCCCGCCCTCCTGGCGGCCCGACCTGACCGACCCCGCCGACCTGGCCGAGGAGGTCATCCGGCTCGAGGGCTACGAGCACATCCCGGTCCGGCAGCCCCGGGCGATGGTCGGCCGCGGGCTGACCGACCGGCAGCTCATGCGCCGGACAACCGGCCGGGTCCTGGCGGCGGCCGGCTTCGTCGAGGTGACCAGCCAGCCGTTCGCGGCGGCCGCCGACTTCGACCGGCTCCTGCTCCCGCCCGCCGATCCGCGGCGCCGGGCCCTGGTCGTGGCCAACCCGCTGAGCGAGGACGAGCCGCTCATGCGCACCACGCTGCTGCCCGGACTGCTGCGCGTCCTGGCCCGCAACATCGGCCGCGGCTTCAGCGACGTCGCGCTGTTCGAGACCGGCCTGGTCTTCCGGCCCGGGCCGGCCGGGCCGCGGGTGGCGCCGATCCTGCGCGTGGACCGCGCGCCCGGCCCGGCGGAACTGGCCGAGCTGGAAGCCGCGCTGCCGGACCAGCCGCTGCGCATCGCCATCGTGGCGGCCGGCGACCGCGACCTGCCCGGCTGGTGGGGCGATGGCCGGCCGGCCGGCTGGCAGGACGCCATCGAGGCGGCCCGGCGGGTGGTGGCGGTCAGCCGCGTCCCGTTCGAGGTGCGCGCCGATCAGCACGAGCCCTGGCATCCCGGCCGCTGCGCGGCGATCTTCATCGCGGGCGAGGACGGCGAGCAGCGGCTGGCCGGCCACGCCGGGGAACTGCACCCGCGGGTGACCGGGGCGTTCGGGCTGCCGCCCCGCACCTGCGCCGTCGAGCTGGACCTGTCCGCGATCGACACGGCGGCGGCGCTGCTGGGCCCGGTGCAGGCGCCGGTGATCTCCGCCTATCCGGTGGCGACCCAGGATGTCGCGCTGATCGTGGCCGACACGGTGCCGGCGGCCGACGTCGAGCGCGCGCTCGCGGCCGGCGCCGCGCGGGCGGGCGACGTGCTGCTGGAGGACCTGCGGCTGTTCGACGTCTACACCGGCGACCAGGCCGGCGAGGGACGCAAGTCGCTCGCCTACACGCTCCGGTTCCGCGCGCCGGACCGGACGCTCACGGCCGAGGAGGCCAGCGCCGCCCGGGAGGCCGCGGCGGCCGAGGCCAGCCTGCGGGTCGGCGCCGTGCCGCGCGGCGCCTCGTAGCCCCGGCTCGCGCCTCGATCAGCTGGGCGGCGGCAGGATCGCGAGGATCTCCGTGCCGTCCCGCACGCACTTGGAGGCCCACCCGGTCTTCAGCACCACCGGCGTCGGGAACCCCTGGCACTTCCAGCCGCTGACATCGAGCGGTCCGCCGCCGCCGTTGCCCGGCGCCTTGCCCTCGGCGATCGCCCGGGTGTAGGCGCGCTCGACGGTCAGGGCTTCCGGGCAGGCGACAGTGCCGTGGGTGACCTCGACCTTCACGGGCACGTTGGCGACCGTGCGGGCCGTGCCGCAGCGCGTCGCCGGGTGACTGGCCGCCGCGGCCGGGTGGCCGCACCCGCCCGCCATCAGGGCGACGGCCGCGACGAGCGCCGCCAGCCGGAGCGGGACACGTCCTGGCGAGATGGCGGTGCCCTGGGCCCAGCGCGGGTGCATGCGGTCTCCCTTCCGGGCCATCATCATGCCGCCTCGGCGCGGGCAGCCAAGCAGGGACAAGTAACAGTCTGGGCAACAGTTCGGGCAGCCGCCAAAACTTTTGCATATTCACTCGGCAGGACGCATAATAATTCACATAACTAGCTGGCGCGGCCGGCAGGACTCCGGCAGCGAGGCTATCCGATAGCGGGCTGGATGTCGGGTCCAGCCGGCGATCGGAGCTGGATGACAGGCGGCCCGACCTACTGGCGGCCAGGTGGCGTGATGGTGAGCGGGAGGGTCAATGGGAGCGCGGGTGGCGGTGGCCGGCGCCAGCGGCTACGCGGGCGGTGAACTGCTGCGCCTGCTGGCCGGGCATCCCGATCTCGAGATCGGCGTCGTGACCGCCGACAGCAGCGCGGGCAAGACGATCGGGGAGGTGCACGCGCACCTGGCCGGGGTCAGCGCGCTGGCCGGGCGGACCTTCGAGCCGCAGGGGTCGGCCAGCCTGGCGGGCTGCGACCTGGTCTTCGCGGCGCTGCCGGCCGGGCAGTCCGCGGCGCTGGCGCGCGACATCCCGGCGTCGGTCAAGATCGTGGACCTGGGGCCCGACTTCCGGCTGGCCGACCCGGCCGCCTGGGCCCGGCACTACGACGGCGAGCATCCGGGCCGGTGGGTCACCGGGCTGCCGGAACTGCCGGGCATGCGCGCCCGGATCAGCGCGGCGAGCCGCGTGGCCGCGCCCGGCTGCTACGCGACCGCCGCCATCCTGGCGCTCGTGCCGATCGTGGCGGCAGGGCTGGCGCAGCCGCGGGACGTCGTGGTGGTGGCCGCCTCCGGGACCTCCGGCGCGGGCCGGTCGCTGCGGGCCAGCCTGCTCGGCAGCGAGGTCATGGGGTCGGTCTCGGCCTACCAGGCCGGCGGCACGCACCGCCACACGGCGGAGATCGAGCAGGCTCTGAACGAGATCGCTGGCGCGACTGACGGCGGGGCCGGCGGGGCGGCGGCCACGGTGTCGTTCATTCCCGTCCTCGCCCCGATGCCGCGCGGCATCCTCGCCACCTGCACCGCGCGGCTCACCGCGGCGCCGGCTGGCACCGGCCCGGCTGGCACCGGCCCGGCTGGCACCGCGGCGCTGCGGGCGGCCATCGCCGCGGCCTACGCCGGCGAGGAGTTCTGCTGCCTGCTGCCCGAGGGCCGCTGGCCGGCGACCGCGTCGGTAGCGGGCTCCAACGGGGTGCACCTGCAGGCCGCCGTCGATGAGCGAGCCGGCCGCGCGGTCGTCGTCGCCGCCATCGACAACCTGGGCAAGGGCGCGGCCAGCCAGGCCATCCAGAACGCCAACCTGATGCTCGGCCTGCCCGAGGCGGCCGGCCTGACTGCCAGCGGAGTCGCCCCATGACCGTGACCGCCCCGCAGGGCTTCCGCGCCGGGGGCGTCGCCGCCGGCCTCAAGGAGTCGGGTGACGCCGACGTCGCGGTCGTCATCAACGACGGGCCATCCAGCGCGGCGGCTGGCGTCTTCACCTCGAACCGGGTGAAGGCCGCCCCGGTGATCTGGAGCCAGCAGGTCCTCGCGGGCGGCCAGTTGCGCGGCGTCGTGCTCAACTCCGGCGGGGCCAACGCGTGCACCGGGCCGGCCGGATTCGCCGACACCCACCACACCGCCGAGCACCTCGCCAGGGTCCTGTCCGGCGCCGGGACCGGCGCGGTGGGCGTCGGTGCGGTGGAGGTCGGTGCGGTGGAGGTCGGTGCGGCGGGCGCCGGGCAGATCGCGGTCTGCTCGACCGGCCTGATCGGTGACCGGCTGCCCATGGACCGCCTGCTGCCGGGGGTTACCGCCGCCGCCGCGGCCGCCACCTCCGACGGCGGCCTGGCCGCGGCGGACGCGATCAGGACGACTGACACTGTCCCGAAGACCTGCTCGGTGGCTGGTGCCGGTTATGTCATCGGAGGCATGGCCAAGGGCGCGGCCATGCTGGCCCCGGCGCTGGCCACGATGCTCGTCGTGCTCACGACCGATGCCGACCTGCCGGCCGCCCAGCTCGACGAGGCGCTGCGCGGCGCCGTCCGGCAGACCTTCGACCGGCTGGACACCGATGGCTGCATGTCGACCAACGACACGGTGCTGCTGCTGGCCAGCGGCGTGACCGGCGCCCGGCCGGAGCTGGCCGAGTTCACCGGGCTGCTGACCGGCGCCTGCGCCGACCTGGCCAAGCAGATGCAGCAGGACGCCGAGGGCGCCAGCAAGGCCATCACGATCGAGGTGACCGGCGCGGCCAGCGAGGCGGACGCGGTCACCGTCGGCCGGGCCATCGCCCGCTGCAACCTGCTCAAGTGCGCCCTGCATGGCGAGGACCCGAACTGGGGGCGGGTGCTGGCCGCCGTCGGCACCACCAGCGCGGTGTTCGAGCCGGACCAGCTGGACGTGGCGATTAACGGCGTCTGGGTCTGCCGGGGCGGCTTCGCAGCCGAGGACCGGGCCGGGGTGGACCTCAAGCCCCGCGACGTGACCATCACCGTTGACTTGTCGGCCGGCTCGCACGCGGCCGCGATCCTGACGACGGACCTGACCGCCGAGTACGTCTACGAGAACTCGGCGTACTCGACATGACGGCGGCGCAGGAATGGGCGGGGGCGGTGCCGGCAGCCGGGCAGCCGCCGGCGGACGCGCTGGCCAAGGCGGCCACCCTGATCGAGGCGCTGCCCTGGCTGGAGCGGTTCCACGGCCAGACGGTCGTCATCAAGTACGGCGGCCACGCCATGGCCGACGAGGGGCTGCGGGAGACGTTCGCGCAGGACGTGGTGTTCCTGCGGTACGCGGGGCTGCTGCCCGTGGTGGTGCATGGCGGCGGCCCGCAGATCAGCGCCCACCTGGACCGGCTGGGCCTGGCGAGCACCTTCCGGGCGGGGCTGCGGGTGACCACCCCGGAGACGATGGACGTCGTCCGGATGGTGCTCACCGGGCAGGTCAACCGGGAAGTGGTCGGGCTCATCAACCAGCATGGCCCGTTCGCCGTCGGGATGTCCGGGGAGGACGCGCACCTGCTGACCGCCCGGCGGCTGCAGGCCAGCGTGAACGGCGAGCTGATCGACCTCGGCCAGGTCGGTGAGGTCGAGACGGTCAACCCCGGCGCGGTGAGCGCGCTGCTGGCCGACGGGCGGATCCCGGTGATCTCGAGCGTCGCGCGCAGCGAGTCCGGCGAGATATTCAACGTCAACGCGGACACGGCCGCCGCGGCGGTGGCCGTCGCGCTCGGCGCGGCCAAGCTGATCGTGCTGACCGACGTGGCCGGCCTGTACGCGGACTGGCCGGGCAGCCAGCCGGCGGCCGCGGGGCAGGCGGGGTCGGGGCAGGCGGCTCCGGGGCAGGCGGGGTCGGGGCAGGCTCCCCGGGTGATCAGCGATCTGTCGGCCGAGCAGCTGGCGGCGATGCTGCCCGGGCTGAGCGAGGGGATGATCCCCAAGATGGAAGCCTGCCTGACGGCGGTCCGGGGCGGGGTGCCGCAGGCCCACGTACTGGACGGGCGGCTGCCGCACGCCGTCTTGCTGGAGATCTTCACCGACTCCGGCATCGGCACGATGGTGATCCCATGAGCGGAAAGAGGACGTCGATGACCGAGACCGAGAAGCTGCAGGAGCGGTACGCCGCGACCATCATGGCGACCTACGGCATGCCGCCGGCCGCCTTGGACCACGGCCGCGGCTGCGTGGTCTGGGATGTCGACGGCCGGTCTTACCTGGACCTGATCGCCGGCATCGCGGTCAGCGCCCTCGGGCACGCCCACCCGGCGATCGTCGCGGCGGTCAGCGAGCAGGTCAGCCGGCTGGCCCATACCTCGAACCTGTTCCTGCACGCGCGGCAGGTCGAGCTGGCCGAACGGCTGCTGGGCCTGCTGGGCACCGACGGGCGGGTGTTCTTCGCCAACTCCGGCGCCGAGGCCAACGAGGCCGCGCTCAAGCTGGTCCGCCGCCGTCAGGGCCCGGGCCGTCCGGTCATCGTCGCGGCCGAGAACAGCTTCCACGGCCGCACCATGGGCGCGCTGTCGCTGACCGGCAAGAGCTCGATCCGGGTGCCGTTCCAGCCCTTCGGGGTCGACGTCCGGTTCGTGCCGTACGGCGACGCCGCCGCGCTGGCCGCGGCGGTCGGCCCGGACTGCGCCGCGCTGTTCCTGGAGCCCTGCCTGGGCGAGGGCGGCGTCGTGCCGGCACCGCCGGGCTACCTTCAGGCGGCCCGCGCGGCCTGCGACGCGGCGGGCGCGCTGCTGGTGCTCGACGAGATCCAGAGCGGCGTGGGCCGGACCGGGGCGTGGTTCGCCCATCAGGATGTGGGGGGCGCGGGGGGCGCGGGGATCGTCCCGGACGTGCTGACGCTGGCCAAGGGGCTGGGCGGCGGGCTGCCCATCGGGGCCTGCATCGGCCTCGGCGCGTCCGCGGCCGGGCTGGTCAAGGGCGATCACGGCAGCACCTTCGGCGGCAACCCGGTGTCGTGCGCCGCGGCGCTCGCCGTGCTGGACACGATCGAGCGCGACAAGCTGCTGGCCAGCGTGACCGAGGTCGGGGCCCAGCTGGCGGCCGGCATCGAGGCCATCGGGCACCCGCTCGTCACCGGGGTGCGCGGCACGGGCCTGTGGCGGGCGATCGCGCTCGCCACGCCGGCCGCGGCCGGCGTGGAGACCGCGGCGCGGCAGGCCGGGTTCCTCGTCAACGCGGTCCAGCCGGACGCGATCCGGCTGGCGCCGCCGCTCATCCTCAGCTCCGCGCAGGCCAGCTCGTTCGTCGAGGCGCTGCCGGGGATCCTCGACGCGGCCGGCGAGTCGGCCGGCGTGTCGGCCGGGCAGGCGTGATGGACAGCGTCGCCGGCCGGCCCGCCGGGTCGCCGCGCCACTTCCTGCGCGACGACGACCTGTCGCCCGCCGAGCAGGCCGAGGTGCTGGCGCTGGCCGCGCAGCTGAAGGCCGACAGGTTCGGCACCCGGCCGCTGGCCGGGCCGCGCAGCGTGGCGGTGATCTTCGACAAGCCGTCCCTGCGCACCCGGGTCTCGTTCTCGGTCGGCATCGCGGAGCTGGGCGGGTTCCCGTTGGTGATCGACAGCCAGGGCACCCACCAGGGCCGCGGCGAGTCGACGGAGGACCTGGCCAGGGTGCTGAGCAGGCAGGTGGCCGCGATCGCCTGGCGCACCTTCGGCCAGGACCGGGTGCAGGCCCTCGCGGCGGCCAGTTCGGTGCCGGTCATCAATGCCCTGACCGATCAGTTCCACCCCTGCCAGATCCTGGCCGACCTGCAGACCATCCAGGCGGCCGCCGGCCGGCTGAGCGGGGTGACGCTGACCTTCCTGGGCGACGGCTCGGCGAACATGGCGCATTCCTACCTGCTGGGCGGGGCCACGGCGGGCCTGCACGTGCGGATCTGCGGCCCGCGGGAGTACGGCCCGGAGCCGGCGGTCGTCGAGGCGGCCCGGGCCATCGCCGCGCGGACGGGCGGCTCGGTCGGGGTCGGTACCGACCCGGCGGAGGCCTGCAAGGGCGCGGACTTCCTCGCCACCGACGTCTGGACCTCCATGGGCCAGGAAGGCCAGGAGCGGGACCGGGCCGCCGCCATGGCCCCGTACTGCCTGGACGAGGAGAAGCTCGCGCTGGCCAGTTCGGGGCGCGGGGGGGTGAGCGGGAGGGTGAGCGGGGTACTGCACTGCCTGCCGGCGCATCGCGGCTCGGAGATTACCGGCGCGGTGCTCGACGGCCCGGCGAGCCTGGTCTGGGATCAGGCCGAGAACCGGCTGCACGCGCAGAAGGCGCTGCTGGCCTGGCTGCTCGCGAGGTCACAGTGACGGCCCGCGGCGGCGCGGCGGCGGGGCCGGGGGCCGGGGCGGCCGCGGGTTTCTCCCCGAGCCCGGTCACTAAGGCCGCCCGGCACGCGCAGATCACCGGGATCCTGGCCACGCCGGGCACCCCGGTACGCTCGCAGGAGGACCTGGCCGAGCGCCTCGCCCGGCTGGGCGTGCACGTCACGCAGGCCACGTTGTCCCGCGACCTGGTCGAGCTCGGCGCGGTGCGGCTGCGCGGCCCGGACGGGGTCCTGGTCTACGCGCTGCCCGGCGAGCCGGGACTCGGCGGCCTGATGCAGGACCCGTCCGCCCGGCTGGCCCGGGTGGCCGGCGAGCTGCTCGTGACCGCCGAGGCCAGCGGCAACCTGATCGTGGTGCGGACGCCGGCCGGCGCGGCGCAGCTGCTGGCGTCGGCCATCGACCATGCCGGCTGGCCGTCGATCCTCGGCACCGTGGGCGGGGACGACACCGTGCTGGTCATCTCCCGTGACCCGGCCGGCGGCACGGACGTGGCTCGTGCGCTGCTGCGGCTGGCCGAGGGCCGCAGCACCACCGGGCTCCGGCTATGACCCCGCCCGGATCATGAACGAAACCCGGTGAACGAACCCCGGTGAACGAAACCCCGTGAACGAACCCTGAGGAGCCTGACGTGACTGACAAAGTGGTACTTGCCTACTCCGGCGGCCTGGACACGTCCGTGGCCATCGGCTGGATCGCCGAGGAAACCGGCGCGGAGGTCATCGCCCTGGCGATCGACGTCGGCCAGGGCGGCGAGGATCTCGACACGATCCGCGAGCGGGCGCTGGCCTGCGGCGCGGTCTCGGCCGAGGTCGTGGACGCGCGGGCGGAATACGCCGCCGAGTACTGCATGCCCGCGCTCCGCGCCAACGCCCTCTACATGCAGCGCTACCCGCTGGTGTCGGCGCTGTCCCGGCCGGTGATCGTCAAGCACCTGGCCCGGGTGGCGCAGGAGACCGGGGCCAGCTGGGTCGCCCATGGCTGCACCGGCAAGGGCAATGACCAGGTGCGGTTCGAGGTCGGCATGGCCGCGCTGGCGCCTGAGGTCAAGGTCACCGCGCCGGTCCGGGACTCCGGCATGACCCGGGACAAGGCGATCGCCTTCGCCGCCGAGAAGGGCCTGCCGATCGACGTAACGGCGCGGTCCCCCTACTCGATCGACCAGAACGTCTGGGGCCGCAGCTGCGAGACGGGCCACCTCGAGGACATCTGGGAGGCGCCGCACGACGACGTTTACGGCTACACCCAGGACCCGGCCGTGGCGCGCGAGCCTGACGAGGTGACGATCAGCTTCACCGATGGCATCCCGGTGGCCCTGGACGGCCGCCCGCTGCCCGCGCTGGAGATCATCGCCGAGCTGAACACCCGCGCCGGGGCACACGGCATCGGCCGGGTCGACATCGTCGAGGACCGGCTCGTCGGGATCAAGAGCCGCGAGATCTACGAGGCGCCCGGCGCGATCGCCCTGATCACCGCGCACCAGGAGCTCGAGAATGTGTGCATGGAGCGCGACCTGGCCAGGTTCAAGCGGTCGGCGGAGCAGCGCTGGACGGAGCTGGTGTACGACGGGCTGTGGTTCTCGCCGCTGCGCCAGTCCCTGGAGGCGTTCATGGAGCAGGCGTCGCTGCACGTGACCGGCGACGTGCGGGTCCGGCTGCAGGGCGGCCGCGCGGTCGTGACCGGCCGCCGCAGCCCGGCGGCGCTGTACGACTACGGCCTGGCCACCTACGACACCGGCGACGTTTTCGACCAGCAGCTGTCCAAGGGCTTCGTGGAGCTGTGGGGCCTGCCCAGCAAGATCGCGGCGAAGCGGGACCGCCAGGTGGCGGGCTGAGCCGCCCTGGGATGATTCCGGAGTCCGGCTCTTGGAACCGCAAGCGGGAGAACTCGGTGTGACAGACGATCAGGGCATGGCAGTTCCGGAACCACAGGAACCACAGGATGCGGGGGATGCGGGGGATGCCGGGGATGCGGGCGGGCTAGCCCCGGCGGCCTCCGCGATCCGGCTGTGGGGCGGCAGGTTCGAGTCCGGGCCGGCCGAGGCCCTGGCCAGGCTGTCGGTCAGCGTCCAGTTCGACTGGCGGCTCGCGCCCTACGACCTGCTCGCCTCGGCCGCGCACGCGCGCGTGCTGCACCGGGCTGGCCTGCTGGATGACCGCGAGCTAGCCCGGATGCTGGCCGCGCTGGACGACCTGGGCCGGGCCTGCCGCGACGGCAGCTTCCGGCCCGACGCCGGCGACGAGGACGTCCACACCGCGCTCGAGCGCGGCCTGCTCGAGCGGCTGGGCTCGCTGGGCGGCAAGCTGCGCGCGGGCCGCAGCCGCAACGACCAGGTAGCGACCGACCTGCGGCTGTACCTGCGCGACCACGTCCGGACCGTCATCGCCCGGCTGGCCGAGCTGGAGACCGCGCTGATCGGGCAGGCCGAGCGGCACCTGGCCACGCCGGCGCCGGGCATGACGCACCTGCAGCATGCTCAGCCGGTGCTGCTGGCGCACCAGCTCCTCGCGCACGTGCAGGCCTTCGCCCGGGACGTGAGCCGGCTGCGCGACTGGGACAAGCGGGCGGCCGTCAGCCCGCTCGGCGCCGGCGCCCTGGGCGGGTCCTCGCTGCCGCTGGACCCGGAGGCGCTGGCCGCCGAGCTGGGCTTCGACTCGGCCGCCGACAACTCGATGGACGCGGTCAGCGACCGCGACTTCGCGGCGGAATTCTGCTTCGCGGCGGCGCTGCTCGGCGTGCACCTGTCCCGGCTGGGGGAGGAGGTCGTGCTGTGGTCGTCGCACGAGTTCGGCTGGGCCGAGATCGACGACGCCTACGCGACCGGGTCCTCGATCATGCCGCAGAAGAAGAACCCGGACGTCGCCGAGCTGGCCAGAGGCAAGGCCGGCCGCCTGATCGGCGGGCTGACGGGGCTGCTGACCACGCTCAAGGGCCTGCCGCTGGCCTACGACCGCGATCTGCAGGAGGACAAGGAGCCGGTCTTCGACGCCGTCGACACGCTGCTGACGGTGCTGCCCGCGATGGCCGGGCTGATCGGCACGCTGCGCTTCCACGTCGAGCGGCTGGCCAGCAGCGCCGCCGCCGGCCACGCGCTGGCGACCGACCTGGCCGAGCTGCTCGTCCGGCGGGGCACGCCGTTCCGCGAGGCGCACGAGGCCGTGGGGCACCTGGTCGTGTGGTGCCAGGTGCACGACTGCGAGCTCGCCGAGGTGAGCGACGGCGACCTGGCGAAGGTCTCGCCGCTGTTCACCCCCGATGTCCGCGAGGTGCTGACCGTGACCGGCGCGCTGGCCGCGCGTAGCGGCCGCGGCGGCACCGCGCCGGTCCGCGTCGCCGAGCAGCTGGCCCGGCTGCGCACCACGGTGGACGATCAGGCGGCCTGGGCGGCGGCCTGACCGGCGGCATACTGGAGGGGATGACCGCCGACCATGATCGCGGGGAGTTCTCAGTCGCCGCGACTGAGAACTCCCCGCGATCATGGAATCTGCCGGGGAGCACGCTGCTGCCGCGGGAGTTCTTCGACCGGGCGGCCCTGGCGGTCGCGCCCGGGCTGCTGGGCTGCGTGCTGTGGCACGCCACCCCCGAGGGCACGGTGGCGGCGGTCATCGTGGAGGTCGAGGCCTACACGGGGCAGACCGACCCGGCCTCGCACGCCTACCGCGGCCAGACCGCCCGCAACGCGGTGATGTTCGGCCCGCCGGGCCACGCGTACGTCTACTTCACCTACGGCATGCACTATTGCGTGAACCTGGTCTGCGAGCCCGCGGGGGAGTCCGCCGCGGTGCTGCTGCGGGCTGGCCGGGTGATCGAGGGCGCCGAGCTTGCCGCCGAGCGTCGGCTCCGGCGGCCCCGCGCCCTGGCGGCGGGTGCCCTCGCGGCGGGTGCCCCGGCGGCGGGTGCCCCGGCCGGGCCGGGAGCCGCCGGGCCGGGGATCGCTGACCGGGACCTCGCCCGCGGGCCGGCTCGGCTGTGCCAGGCGCTGGCCATCGACAGGTCGCTGGACGGCGCCGACGTGTGCGCCGCGGACTCACCGCTCGGCGTCGGAACGCTGCCCGGCTGGACCCCCGCCGCTGCGGACGCGATCGGCACGGGACCCCGGGTCGGGATCAGCC
>DATKRH010000004.1:0-2500 GCA_035532295.1 Streptosporangiaceae bacterium | reverse complement strand
GCCGAACCCACCATGGTTGAAAACATGGGGGATGACCTGTGGTAAGGGGTGAAAGGCCAATCAAACTCGGTGATAGCTGGTTCTCCCCGAAATGCATTTAGGTGCAGCGTTAGTTGTTCAGCATCGGAGGTAGAGCACTGAATGGGCTAGGGGGCCTACAAGCTTACTGACCCCAATCAAACTCCGAATGCCGATGCTCTAGAAACTAGCAGTGAGACCACGGGGGATGAGCTTCGTGGTCGAGAGGGAAACAGCCCAGACCGCCAGCTAAGGTCCCAAATTCTTAACTAAGTGGTAAACGATGTGGGGACGCAGAAACAGCCAGTAGGTTGGCTTAGAAGCAGCCATCCTTTAAAGAGTGCGTAATAGCTCACTGGTCGAGTGGCCCTGCGCGGACAATGTAACGGGGCTCAAGTTAAGAACCGAAGCTGCGGATTGTCGCTTATAGCGACAGTGGTAGGGGAGCGTCGACCTCAGCAGAGAAGCGGCGGTGTGAACCGTCGTGGAGCGTGGTCGAGTGAGAATGCTGGCATGAGTAGCGAGAGAGGGGTGAGAAACCCCTCCGCCGTAAGCCCAAGGGTTCCTGGGGAAGGCTAATCCTCCCAGGGTCAGTCGGGAGCTAAGGCGAGGCCGAAAGGCGTAGTCGATGCACAACTGGTTGATATTCCAGTACCGCCGTGTCCGCGACAATTCCAATGTAGAGGTACTAAGGGGATGTCCTTCGGGACGAGCCGAACGACTCTACGGCGGACAGCAAAGAGAGGACGCAGGAGGGTAGATGAGCCCAGGCGTTGGTTGTCCTGGGGGAAGCGAGTAGGGGGAGGTCTAGGCAAATCCGGACCTCACATACCCTGAGACGTGATCCCGAGCCGTTTTAGGCGAAGTCATTAATCCCATGCTGCCAAGAAAAGTCTCTAGCGAGCTGACATGGCGCCCGTACCCCAAACCGACTCAGGTGGGCGGGTAGAAAATACCAAGGCGATCGGGAGAACTGTAGTTAAGGAACTCGGCAAAATACCCCCGTAACTTCGGGAGAAGGGGGACCTCGTTAGGGTGACGGACCTCGCGTCCTGAGCCTGAGGAGGTCGCAGAGAATTGGGGGAAGCGACTGTTTACTAAAAACACAGCAGCGTGCGAAGTCCTAAGACGATGTATACGCTGTGACGCCTGCCCGGTGCCGGAAGGTTACGGGGATGGGTTAGCCCTTTTGGGCGAAGCTCTGAACCTAAGCCCCGGTAAACGGCGGCCGTAACTATAACGGTCCTAAGGTAGAACACCCGGTACGTGCCCGGGTCTGCCCCTTTCGAGAGCAATCTCGTAAAGTGCAGCTGGCTATATGCTGGAAACTCCGAGTATCCGGCGCTACCAACCATGTGAGACAGCACTTTCATATGCTGGCCTTCATGGTTGGTGAAAATGCGTCCGGTGCGGACAATCAGCAGGAAAGGCCAGGTTTCGCGCAGTGGGTCGTCGGCTTCGTAGACGGCGAAGGCTGCTTTAGTGTTCCGATCTTTCGTAATCGAACGTGTCGAATTGGTTGGCAGGTTCAACCGACCTTCGCGGTGGTTCAGGGAGAGAAGAGCGTAGAGGTCCTATACCTTCTAAAGCAACAATTCGGATGTGGCAGCGTCGTCCGTAATGTACGACGGGACAACCACCGTGAGGATGTGTGGCGCTATAGCGTCAGACACTTTCAAGGTTTATCTAGCCGCGTTATTCCGTTTTTCGAAGTGAATCCACTGTTAACGGCAAAAGCTGTTGATTTTAAAAAGTTCTGCTTTGTTGTTGAAATGATGCGTGCCGGAGCTCACCTCCGGAATGAAGGTATCGCGCAGATAGCGACAATCGTAGAAACAATGAATCAACGGAAACCGTCGCGATTCCTGGAATCCTCAGAGGCCATACGCCAGCCATCTCGGCACGACTCCGAGATGAAGATATGGTCCTAGCCTCATGGCGACATGAGGGTACCTAGAGCGAAATTCCTTGTCGGGTAAGTTCCGACCTGCACGAATGGCGTAACGACTTCCCTACTGTCTCAACTACAGACCCGGCGAAATTGAAGTACGAGTAAAGATGCTCGTTAGCTGCATCAGGACGGAAAGACCCCGTGGACCTTTACTGAAGCTTGATGTTGGATTTTGGTACAAATTGTGTAGGATAGGTGGGAGCCTTGGAAGCTGTGGCGCTAGCCATGGTGGAGGCAACGTTGAAATACCACCCTGTTTGTTCTGGGATCCTAACCTCGACCCGTAATCCGGGCCAGGAACAGCGTCAGGTGGTCAGTTTGACTGGGGCGGTCGCCTCCTAAAGAGTAACGGAGGCGCCCAAAGGTTCCCTCAGACTGGTTGGCAATCAGTCGTCGAGTGCAATGGCAAAAGGGAGCTTGACTGCGAGACCTACAAGTCGAGCAGGTGCGAAAGCAGGGCATAGTGATCCGGCGGTTGCGTGTGGAAGCGCCGTCGCTCAACGGATAAAAGGTACCCCGGGGATAACAGGC
>DATKRH010000003.1:0-23243 GCA_035532295.1 Streptosporangiaceae bacterium | reverse complement strand
TGGTGGGCGGCCGGGACCCGGAACCGGCCGGGCGAGCCGTATGCGCCGAGCCGGGCGCAGCAGGAGTGGCTGATCCAGAACGACCGGCAGGTCGGCTGGGTGACGCCCGATGGGGACTGCGCGTTCGCCGCGACGGTGGAGACCGTCGGGCCGGCCCGGATCGCCGAGGCGATGAGCAGGATCAGCGCGCAGGCCGGGCTGCCCGCGCCGGACCTGGCCGGGCGCCCGGTGACGGGCCGGGACCTGCGGCTGTTCCTGGCCGACGTGATCGAGCACGTCCGTGCCACCAGGAACGACCGCCTGGCCGCTGCCCTCGAGCTGGGCGCGTTCCCCGACCAGAGCGATGACCCGGAGGTGCTGTCACTGCCGGGCCTGCTGGTAGGGCTGCGTGACCTGGGCGACTACTCCGCCGGGCGCGGCGGGAACATCTTTCCCGAGATGCTGCACAACCTGCTGAAGCTCGACCAGGTGCGGCTGGGCTGGATCACCGACGAGGGCCGGCTGCTCCAGCGGCCCGAGGGCACCCGCGAGCCCTACACGATCGTGCTGACCAATGAGCACTACCTGCCGACGCAGGTAAACGGCACGGCGACGGCAAGGCCGCCGGCGGTCGCTCCCGTGGTTCCGAGCTGGCTGGCGCAGGCGCCACGGTGGCGGCAGGCGGCTGATCAGTCATATGCGCCGACGCCGGGCGCGGCTCCGGGGGAGCTGCCGTCGGGACTGCGACCGGGCCGGGCGGCGGGGGCGGTGCCGGGTGAGCAGCTGCGCGACTCGCTGGTGCAGCTGGCCCAGGCCGGCCCGGCCGGCCGCGGCCTGGCCGGCGACGCGCTGGCGGCGGCGGTTCCCGGCCTGGCCGGCGAGCACCCGGCGCTGGCCGGCGAGGTGGTGACGGCGGCGGCGCGGGAGCTGGGGCTGCGGCTCCAGGTGCTGCGGACCGGGACGGATGGCGTGGTCCGGGCCGACGCGCCGGCGGGCGAGCCCGGTCATCCGCTGGCGTACCTGCACCAGGACCAGCCCGGTGGCCGGTACCGGCCGCTGTGGCCGGACCTGCCGGGGCTGGGGCGGGCGTACAGCCCGCATACCCGCGGGGCTTCGCCGCTGCTGGAGCTGCCGTCGGGCAGCCGGCGGGCTGACCTGGGGCAGGCGACGTGGTATTACCAGGGCGAGCCCGCTGCCGCCGCCCGGCAGCGGGTGGCGGGGGAGGCGTCGGCCGCCGGGCGGCTGACGGTCTTCATCGGCGCGCCAGGCATGCCGGTGACCGCGGAGCTGCTCGCCGATGTTCGCCGCGACCTGGAGCGCATCCCGGTCGCCAGCCGCGAGGCGATCACCGTGGCGGTGTTCGCCGACCGGAGCGCCGCCGAGCCGCTGCTGACCGACGCGCTCGGCCTCGGCGACCCCGAGCGCGCGTACGTCGCGCACTACCGCGGTACCGGCCCGGCGGCCGCCTCTGTCCACCACAGCGCCCTGCAGGTCACCTGGCCCCCCGCCGTGCCGCTGCAGCATCGCGGCGGCGGGCTGGCCGGGGCGGCCGGGCGGCCCGGCGGCCGGGCGGTGCCGGCCGGGGAGCCAGCCGGTGCGCTGCACGCCGGATCGAAGCTGAGCCCGGAGCTAGAGCGGCTGATCAACTCCCGGTATGCGTTCTTGCCGCGAGTGAACCCCGGTCACGATTTCCCCGGTCACAATCCCCGGCAGGCCCTGGCGGCCGCGCTCGGCCCGGACGGGCAGGATGCCGCGTCCCGGGCCGACACGCGGCGGCAAGAGCTGCTCGCCCAGCTCATCGGCTTGCTGGCCGAGGCCGGGCACGGAGGGCAGCTGGCGCTGGACCCGGCCACCGTGCTGGCCGTGGTGGCCGGCGCCCTGACTCCGGTCCAGATCAGGCGGCTGCTGACCGGACGTCCCGTCGTCGTTACTCCCGCCCAGGGGCGGCTCCTGCCGGCGCTGGGCGGCCTTACCCCCGCCCAGCGGCAGCGGGCCGCGGCCCTGGCCGCCGCGTGGCACCAGCTCAGCCAGGCCAGCCCGGACGGCTTCGACACCAACTGCCTGCTGACCGCCATGGCCGTGGACCAGACGCTGGCCGACGGCACGGTCCGCGCGGTTGGCCCGCTGGCCAGGGTCCCGGTCGGGTACCTGACCAGCCTGACCGGCCGTCCCCCGGTGGCGGTGGCCAGCTACGCCGAGGCCATCGACCTGATGCGCCAGGCCCGGCCCGGGGCCCGCGCCATCATCGGCACCACCGCCGCCCCCGGCGCTGACACCCACTTCATCAACGCCGAGACCATCGCCGTCCGGGACGCCGGCCCTGGCGTGCCCGAGCGGTGGCGCGTGATGCTCCTCGACGGACAGGCAGGCGCGCTCGCCGCCCTGCCCGCCGATCCGTCCGGGCTGAGCGTGACCTTCACCCACCTCCCCGGCCCCGAGCCCGCCGCCGTGACATCCGGCGGTCCGCGTGACGTCGGCAGCGGGCTGGCCGCCGGCCCCGGCGACGGCGAGCCCAAGGGCACGGATGGATCTTCGCTCAGTGAGCCCGGCAGCACGCAGTCCGAGCAGCCGGGCCCGGCCGCGGCCCGGACCAGGCCGCCGAAGCGGTCCGCGCCGGCCGATGAACGGTCATCGCCGCAGGCGGTCTCGCAGCCGCGCGAGGTAGACCGGCTGCTTGACCAGATGGGTGTCCGTCAGCGGCAGGCGGCAGACCGGCCAGCCCGTGCCCAGCGGCTGTACCAGGCACTGATGGACACCTTGGACATCGAGCCGCTGGAGGTGCCCGCCGACGGCGACTGCTTCTACCACTCGATCATCATGATGTTCGGGGACCAGCTCGGCGCGATCCTGGGCCCGGGTGTGACCGTCCAGCGAGTGCGCGACCACCTGCACGATGCCCTGCTAGCCGACCTTGAGCGGGCCGACGCGGGCCAGCCGACTGTTTACGATGTGCGGCTGCTGTTCCCCGCCGCGGTGGCCGCCGGGCGCAGGGGGCGGGCGCGCACCCAGACGCTGGCGCGGATCAGGCAGCTGAGGGAGTGGAACTACGACGCGGGTGACAGCCTGCCGCAGTTCGCCGCCCAGGTCTTCCGGCTGCGGATCACGCTGCTGGGCCGGGAGCGACCCTACGACATCGGCCCCGCGGACGCCGCGGACTCCCCCCGCCGGTACCTGCTGTACCAGGGCCGGCATTATGTCGGCGCCACCTCCGGCAGCGAGGTGGCGACGGCCGATGTCCTGTACGACAGCCCGGCGGCGGCAGCGCTGCGGGAGCTGTTCCCGCAGCCGCCGGATGAGGACACGCTGCGCCGTGATCACGAGACCTACCGGGCCGCGTTCGCGGACCTGCGAAGGCGGTTCGAGCGAGTGGCGGCCGCGTCAGTGAACGCGATGACCTCTGACCACGCCAGCGTCGGGCGGCAGATCATCGGGAACCTCGCCAGGCTCAGCGGCCTGCTGCTGACACCGGAACTGGCCGAGCGCCCGCAGGACCTGCTGTCGCTCGACAGCCTGGATCGGCTGGGCCGGCTCTTCGCGGGGCTGCAGGACCGGACGGCTGCCCTGGAGACGGCTTACGCGCCGTCGGCGGAGAACCAGATCCGCGATAACGGGGCGGCCGGGCGCGGGCGTGGCGCCATCGGCGGTGCCGGGCCGAAGCGGGCTGCCGCCCGGCGCCCAGGGCCGCAGCGGCGCGCCGCCGGCAGCCCGTCCGCCGGCAGCCCGTCCGCCGGCGAGCTGTCCGAGTCGTCCAGCGGCTCGGCCATTGTCGGGCCGCCGCCGCCGCGCGAGGATGATGGCGGCCGGGCCGTCCTGGACGACACGGGCGAGGAGGCGATGCTCAGCCACCTGAGCCACCTGTCGTCCCTGGACAAGCTCCACTGGATGGGCGTGGCCTCCGCCCAGTGGAGTTTCGGAAAAAACGGGAGGAACGCCCGGCTGGCACGGGCACAGCCCCGGAGCGGGGCCTTCAAGATTCTCGGCCACGCGGACATCCAGCCGTACCAGATCGGAACCACCACCGAGGGTCGGCGGTTCGCCTGGCCGTCGGAGCTGATCAAGGCGGGCGCGGAGACGGTAGTCCGGGACGACGATGGGGTGCGGCTCTCCGGCGAGCATCCCAGCCTGGTCTTCCGTTACACCGCGCGGTCCGCCTTGCAGCGCAGGCTCATCGCGGCGGCGCTGCCGGACCGTGGCTATCTGCCGGCCCGGGGCGCCGTGCACGCCATCGATGCGGGCCCGGCGGGGCGCGACGATCAGCTGGCCCTGCTGGGGTATCTCAACAGCGTCCTGGCCGAGCGGTGGATCCGGCACGTCCTGCGGTCATCCGGCCCCGGCGCAGCGCAGATCACCCCGGAGGTGCTCGCCAGCCTGCCGGCCCCGGACTGGACCAGAGCCGAGCGGGACCAGATCGCGGCGCTGGTCACCGAGCTGCTGCTGCGCAACGGCATCCAGGCCATCCCCGCCGGGCCGCTGGACGACGACACTCGGCCGCATCAGGAACGGACTCAAGAGGAACTGCTCGCCCAGATCGACGCGCTGCTGCTGCCGGCGTTCGGCCTCCGGCCCGAGCACCTGGACACGATCGTGGCCGGGCTGGCGGACGCTCCGGCGACACTCCTGCCTGACTACCGGGTCATGCTCCAGCGGCGGATGGCCGCGCGGCCCGAACGCCCGCCCACCCCGCCGGCGGTTCGCGCGGCTAACGTGCAGCTGCCGCCGCCGGGAGCGCCCCGCCAGACGGTCGAGTCCCGCCTGGCGGCCATCGCCGTCGCCAACGCCAGCCGCGATGCGCTGGGCCTGGCGAACGAACTGCACCCGTACATCGAGGCCATGGGCCACAAGCACTGGTCCGTGAAGTCGATCTCCCTCTCGTTGGGGAGGGCGCGGAAAGCGGCTGGCATGACCGGCCCCGGGCGATGGGGATATCGCACGGGCGGGCCCGCCGAGATCCACGGCGGGCAGGCCCGGACCGAGGATCTTCCCCAGACCGCCGACGAGGCGGCGGTGCGCCAGCACCTGGAGCAGCACCCGGCGCTGGAGACCAGCGGTGGCTGGATCCAGGTCGAGCGACCAATTCAGTGGAGCTTCCAGAAGGGCACTCCGCATGCCGGGCTCCTGTCCCCGCGGTACCAGGCCGGGGCATTCAGGATCCTGAGGGGCGCCGATATTCGGCCGTACCGGATCGAGGTCGCGCAGGCCCCGCGCCGGGGTGACACTTCCATTCAGTTCGTCTGGGAGTTCGGCAAGCTGATCGAGGCCGGCTCCGGCACGGTGGTCAGCGACGGTCGCCGCGGGGCGCGGCTTGGTCCCGAGCATCCCGCGCTCGTCTATAGATACTTCCGCACGGCCCGCGCCCTGGTCGTGACCGCGCTGCCGCCGGAGGGCTACCTGCCCGTCGGGCGTCAGTCACAGGTGATCGGCACGGGTGATGCGGGCGTGCAGGACCAGCTTGCCCTGCTGGGCTACCTCAACAGCACCACCGCCGAGTGGCTGATCCGGCCGCGGATCAGCGAAACCGGGTACATCAACGCGGCGCTGATCGGGGACCTGCCGCGTCCGGCGTGGACGGACGAGGAGCGGTCTGAGGTAGCGCAGCGGGTAGCTGAGATCCTGATCCAGAACGGGATCCGGGAGCTGCCGGGCGGGCCGATCGACGAGAACCGCCCGCACGAGGGCCGGGCGCCGCTGGAGCTGCTGGCCGAGATCGACCTGCTCGTGCTGCGCCCGTTCGGGCTCAGGCACGAGCACCTGGAGATGATGGTCAACGGCCTGTCCCAGACTCGGGGCGCGGTCCCGCCCGGCTACCTTCCGGTGCTACGGCGGTTGTCCGGGGGCGCGCCCGAAGCGCCCGGCGGCGGTCGTGTCGTGCGGGAGCTGTGGCGGGGCGGGACGCGGCAGGAGCTGGAGACCGCGTCGCTGGCGCAGGCGCTGGGCCGGGCGGAGACGATGACCCCGCCGCCGGCGGAGGCCACGCTCGCCGAGGTGCAGGCGTGGCTGGCCACCGCCCTGGCCGCCCGGCCGGGCCAGACCATCCGCTCGATCGCCACGCAGGCCGCCCGGCTGCTCGCCGACCGCCAGGACGGGACCGCATGGACCGTCAAGAACATCGATGCAAGGCTCCACGACATCAGCACGCCGGGCCGCCGGTCCGGCCGCCCGGCCCCTGGAGCCCGGCCGCCTGGGTCACGCCCCGCGCCGCGGCCGCCACGCGCGGATGGCAGCGGCCGGGATGTCCTGGACGCCACGGACGAGGAGGCGATGCTCGGTCACCTCGGCGGCCTGCCGTCGCTGGGATCGCTCAACTGGATGACCGCGGCCGCCCCCCAGTGGAGTTTCCGGCCCCAGGGGAGAAACGTCGGGCTGGCCCGGCCGTCCGGCGCTGACGGGGCCTTCCGGGTTCTCAGGCACGCGGACATCGGCCCGTATCGGCTCGGGGCGACCCAGGGGCGGGGCTCAGCCAGGCCGCAGTTTGCCTGGCCGTCGGATGAGCTGATCGCGGCGGGCGCGGGGACGATAGTCGGGGACGAAGACGGCCTGCTGCTCTCGCCCGCGCATCCCAGCCTGGTCTTCCGCTATAGCAGCCAGCGCACGCAGCACGCTCTCGTGGCGGCGGCGCTGCCGGTGCGGGGCTACCTGCCCAACTCGGAGACCGTCACTGCCATCGATGCCGGCGCGGCGGAGCTGGCCGATCAGCTGGCCCTGCTGGGGTATCTCAACAGCGTGCTGGCCGAGCGGTGGATCCGGCACTTCCTGCGGTCATCGCAGGCCAAGGCATTGATAATTACCCCGGCGGTGCTCGCCAGCTTGCCGGCCCCGGACTGGACGAGCGCCGAGCGGGACCAGATCGCGGCGCTGGTCACCGAGCTGCTGCTGCGCAACGGCATTCAGGCCATCCCCGCCGGGCCGCTGGACGAGGAGGACCGCCCCCACCAGGGCTCCTCACAGGAAGAGCTGGCCGCGGAGATCGACAGGCTGCTGCTGCCGGCGTTCGGCCTCCGGCCCGAGCACCTGGACACGATCGTGTTCGGGCTGGCGGACGCCCCCGGGGCACTCCTGCCTGGCTACCGCGCCACGCTACGGCGGCGGCCCGCACGGCCGGACGGCAGCTCGGCCGATGACAGCTCGTCCGGTAGCAGCTCATTCCGGCCGCCCCGCACGACGCGGTCGCGCCCGGACGACAGCGAAGACGACGAACAGCCGCGACCGCCCAAGCGCCGCCGGACCGGGGCGCCGCCCGGCGAGCGAAGCGAGCCCGGCGGGCGGGATGACGGCCAGGAGTCGTCCGGGTCGGCCCGGATCATCCGCCCCGGCCGGGGCGGGCGGCTGGCGGTGCCCAGCCGTTTCGTCGGGGAGCCGCGCGGCGGACCCGGGGACGACCTCTATCCTGCGGTGCCGCCCCGGCGCCAGCCACTGCGCGACCTCATCATGGCCGGCCGGGCCAGCCCGCCAGCGCAGGAAGTTGGCGGGCGGGTCCTGGCGCCAGGAGAGCTCCCGGCCGCCGCGGGCCGCGCGCCGGGCGCCGGGATCCCGCGCTTTGCCACCTCCGCCGACCTGGCCCTGTTCACGCGGCTCGCCGAGCATCCGGCACTGGCCGGAGGCGGCTTCATCGAGGCCCGCTCGGTCGCCCCCTGGGATTTCCGGAAGAACAGAAGGCACAGCCGCCTGGTGGCGCCCGGTGACGCCGAAACTCGCTGGCGGGTACTGCTCAGAACCGAAGTCCGGCCCTTCGCCATCAAGGCGGGCAGCGGTGAGGCCGGGGCGTTCGTCGGCGACCCGGAGCAGCTGGCCGAGCTCGAACCCGATCTCGTGGTCGGTGCTCCCGGCGGCGGCGTCCAGCTAGCCGTCAGCCATCCCGCCATCATCTACCGCCGGATGGCCAGCAATGCCTTCGGCGGGCGCACCCTCGCCGCCGCCATGCTGCCCAGTGCGGGCTACCTGCCGGCCCACGGGCAGGTGGATGCCATAAAGGTTGGCGATGCCGAGGAGCCTGACGACCGGTTCGCCCTGCTGGGTTACCTCAACAGCGTCGTCGCCGACTGGTGGGTGCGCCGGTTCGCCGGCAAGTCGGTGACCGCCACCGTGATCGAGAGCCTGCCGCTGCCGGGGTGGACCGCCGCGCAGCGGGCCGAGGCGGGCGCCCTGACCAGGGAGCTGCTCGTCCGGGGCGGCGTCACGGTCCTGCCCGGCGGGGAGCCGATCGAGCCGCGGGAGCCGCTGCGCCAGCAGACCGATGAGCGGCTGCGGGCCCGGATCGACGCGCTGGTGCTGCACGGCTTCGGGCTCGGGCAGGCGGACCTGGAGACGGTCCTGGCCGACTTCTCCGACCAGGCGATACCGGCCGGCTACCGCCAGCAGCTGGCGCGCGAGCTACGGGAGCTGTCCGCCGGGGCTAGCGGGGCGGGCGGCGGCGCGGCCCGGGCCGGCCGCGCCCAGGAGGACAGCGACACCAGCATGGCGGAGGCGGAGCAGGCGTCCGGGCGGGACGGCGGTCGGCCCGCCTTGGCCGCGGCTGCCGGCCGGGCCGAGCCGGGGTCCGCGGCCGTCTCCCTGGTCGGCCACGCCGCGGCGCTGCGGACCAGGACCCGGGACAGCCTCGTGCGGCGGCTGGCGGGGCCGCCGGGACTGGCGGAGGCGCGGGCGGGTGGTGAGCAGCCGGATGCCGCGCAGCTCGACCGGGCCTACGGCCAGACGGTGCGGCTGCTGTTCCGTACGCTGATCGTCGCGCACGCCGAGGCCATCGGCATGCTGCCCGGCCGCGATCGCCCGGAGCATGACCCTCGCTCGGTGACCGGCCTGGCGGCCGAGCTGGCCGCGGGGGATCCGGCCGGCCTGTGGGAGCGGCTGACCGAGGCGTGGGGTGACCCTGGGGAGGGCCCGGCGCTGCCGGATGCGCTGCTGGGGCCGATGCTGCGGGACCTGCTGGTGGACACCCGGCTGGCCCGCCCGCAGCCGGCTGACTTTGCCGCCATCGGCCCGCAGGAGCTGGCCGGCCTCTATCACGAGCTGCTGGACAACCAGCTGGCCGTGGCGCGGAACGCCATGACCCGCAACCGGCACGGGGAGTACACGGCGGGCCTGCGCGGCGGGGGGCCGACGGTCCGGCCCGGCGAGGTATACCTCAGGCAAGCCTCCGACCGATATGCCCAGCCGCGCGCGACCCCGCCCGAGATTGTCGATCACCTGCTGCGCAGCACGCTGGATCCGGCCCTGGAGGAGCACCTGGCCGGGGTCGTCGCGCTGGCCGAAGGCGGCGAAGCGGACGCGGCGGCGGCGCGGCTGTTTGACTTCACGGTCGCCGACCTGGCGATGGGCACGGGGGAGTTCCTGGTCGCGGCGCTGGACCGGATAGCCGAGCGATACGCCCGGTTCCTGGCCGAGCACCCGGTCTGGGACCCGGATCCGGACGCCATGTTCGTCAGCGACGAGCCGGTCAGCGGGGGCCGGGGGTCGGCGCTGCGCCGGGAGATCGCCGGCCGGATGATCTACGGGGCGGACACTGACCCGGTGGCGGTGAGCCTGGCCCGGCTGGCGGTGCAGGCGGATGTGTTCGCGCCGGGTGCGCCGGTGACCGACGTGAGCGGGCACCTGGTGCAGGGTGACAGCCTGGCCGGCCGGACTTCCGCGCGGGAGCTGGAGCCGCAGGTCGCCGAGCTGCTGGCGGAACTGGAGGGTGTCGATTTCCCGGCCCGGTTCCCCGAGATCTTCGGTCGCGAGCGGCCCGGCTTCGACGTGCTGGCCGGCAACCCCCCCTGGGGGCTCGTCGGCGAGCGGATGCGCCAGGCCGCCGCGGTGCTGTACACGCTGGCCCCGGCTACCGAGCTACGGCAGCAAGATCTCGCGCAGCTGGCGGTCGAGCGGACCCTGGCGCTGGTGCGGTCGGGTGGCTCCATCGGCCTGCTGCTGCCCGGCAGCACCCTGAGCAGCATCACCTGGGCGGCGATGCGGAAAGCGCTGTACGAGGACGCCGACCTGGACGTCACCGTGGTCGTGAACGAGCGACGTCGGCTGTTCCGCAGTCAGGCGTCGCTGGTGCTGCTCACCCGCCGCCCGCCCGATGGCGGGGGTGAGCCGTCGGTCACCTTGCACCCCGTGGTGGCCAGCCTCGCCGATCTCGCCGATCTCGCCGGGTCCGGCCGGGTCGCGGCGCCCCCCGGCCTCGGGGTGCCGGCCGCGCTGCTGCGCGACGCCTCGGCCAGCGGCGCGATCCCGCGGATCACCAGCGAGTCGGATCTGGAGCTGCTGCGGTGGCTGAGTCAGCGTCCTGCCCTGCGGGCCGGAGACTGGGTCACCGCCAGCTACACGGGCCTGGGCTGGAACGTGACGCGGGGCGGCCGGCACGGCCCGCTGGTATCGGACACTTACCGGCGGGGGTACTGGGAGCTCGCGGGTGACAACGTGGCTGCCTACCGGGTGAGCGGGGGCCCGGGTAGCGGGACGCGGTTCATCGGCGACCCGGCCGCCCTGGCGGCCGGCGACAGCCGGCTCGTCAGCGGCCGCGACGGTGCTCGCCTGGCGAGCACCCACCCGGCGATCGTGTTCCCCCGCGACCTGCCGGGCCGCAGGCTGGGCCAGCCCTGGTCCATGATCGCGGCCGCGCTGCCTGCCTCGGGTGTCATCCCCGGCTCCGACAGGCTGGCTGGCCTGGACGTACCCGGCGCTGGCGTGGCGGCGCAGCTGGCCCTGCTCGGCTACCTGAACAGCGCGATCGCCGGCTGGTGGGTGCGCCGGTTCGCCGACCTTCGCATCACCAGGGCGATCATCGAGGGCCTGCCGCTGCCGGACTGGCGGGACGGGCAGATCGCGGCGGTCGCGGACCGGGTCGCTGAGCTGCTGCTGCAGGGCGGGGTGACGGAGCTGCCCGGCGGCCCGGTCGATCAGCGGGATGACGGCGACGGGCGCCCACATGAGGGCCAGGACCCGGCGCGGCTGCGGGCCGAGATCGACCTGCTGGTGGCGGAGGGTTTCCAGCTGATTCCTGAGCAGCTGGAAACGGTGCTGGATGAGCTGGCGGAGTCGGCGGCGGGGCTACCGCCCAGGTACCGGGACCACGTGTATGAGCTGTACTGGTCGCGGGTCAGCGGCCAGGAGCAGCGGTCAGGCGAGGACACCGCGCTCGCGCCAGGCCAGGACGCCGGCCCGGCGCACCACCGCCAGGCCGCCGGTGAACGCGAGGCCGGTGCGGGCGAGGCCCCCGAAGGCGAGGCCGCGGTCGCCTTGATGCGTCAGCGGCCCCGGCTCGGCTGGCAGTCGTCGAGTCAGCCGGCCGTGAACCGCTGGGCCGGGATCGTCCCGGCGCCGATCTGGGACTTCAGGCGGCGAAGCCAGCTCGGTGACCTGGTGTCGGCAGATGGGGGGGACGGGGCCTGGGCGATCCTCAAGGCCGGCGACATCGAGCCATACGCGATCACCCTGCGGAGCGGTGGCCAGCTGGCCGGCCGGCGCTACGTCCGTGACCTGAGGGACCTGGCCCGGCGGGACGGCCGGGTGGAGGATGCCCAGGGTGATGTGCGGCTGGTCTCCGATCATGCCGTGATCATTTACTGGCTTGAGCGGGGCGCTGGCCTGGTGCCGCCGGCGTTTACCGCGCTGCCGCGCCGGGGGGTGCTGCCCAGCGTCGGCGCGGTGCACGGCCTGCAGGTGCGCGGCACCCAGCGGGTCGGCACGGACACCCTGGCCGTGCTGGGTTACCTCAACAGCCTGGTGGTCAGGTTCCTGGCCGCCCGCGAGCTGCCCGGCAGGATTGTGACCAACGACTTCCTGGCCGGGCTGCCGCTGCCGGACTGGAGCCTGGCGCAGCGCCGCCAGGTGGCGGCCCGGGCCGCGGAGCTGCTGATCGGCAACGGCCTGCGGGAGCTCCCCAGCGGGCCGGTCGCCCGGGACCGCCCGTACAGCGGGCAGCCTGCGGCGGTGCTGCGGGCGGAGATCGAGCTGCTGGTCATGGACGGGTTCCGCGGCCTGGGCGCGGTGCACCTGGATGCGATGGTCCGTCGTCTGGCTGACTCGGCGATGCTGGAGCCCGGCTCGGTCGAGGCGCTGTGGGAGGCCTACCGGAACCGGGACGGCCGCGAGCCGCCGGCCGGGTGGCCCCTGCGGGCGGTCCGTGACCGGCCCGCCCGGCAGTCCGGTGCGCCGGCTCGTGAGCTGCCGCCGGCCGAGCAAGCGGGGACGAGCATTGAGCTGTTCGCGGGGGCGGGGGGGCTGCTGCTGGGGACGCGGCGGGCGGGGTTCGCGGACCTGCTGGTGGTGGAGCGTGACCGGGACGCGGCGGACACGCTGCTGCGCAATGGCGGGGTGCGGTATGTGCCGGGTGCCGCGCCGCCGCTGTCCTCGGGTGACCCGTCGCCGGTACTGGAGGCTGATTTCGCGGCGGTGGATTACTCGCCGTGGGCGAATCAGGTTGACCTGCTTACCGGGGGGGTGCCGTGCACCCCGTTCAGCGAGGCGGGGCGGCGGCAGGGGGATCTGGACCCGAATAACCTGTGGCCGGGGTTCTTCCGGGTGATCCGGCAGGTCCGGCCGCGGGCGGTGATAGCCGAGAACGTGCCGGGCCTGGTCAGCAATGAGGATTTCCGGGAGTACTTCCGCTATATCCAGCTGGCGCTGGAGGCGCCGTTCGCGGCGGCGGAACAGCTGCCGGATCCGCCGCCGGGGCTGTCGGGGGCGCAGCGGCAGCGGTGGGAGTGGCAGGAGCGGGCCCGGCGGCTGGAGGCGGCGGTCGCGGACCGGGATGCTGACCCCGCTGAGCGGTATGACGTGCATGTGGTGGTACTGAACGCGGCGAACTTCGGGGTGCCGCAGACGCGGCGGCGGGTGTTCCTGGTGGCGCTGCGCCGGGATACCGGGGCACGCTGGGAGCCGCCGGCCGGTACGCACTCGCAGCTGGCACTGTGGCAGGAGCAGGCCAGCGGCCGGTACTGGGATCGGCACCGCGTGGCGCCGCGTGATACGGGCGTGGTCGTGGTGCCCCCGCATGAGGACGGAAAGCAGCCCTGGCAGACCACCCGGGATGCGATGGACCGGGTGGCCGCGCCGCTGCACGGTCAGCCGCGGCCGCGTGCCGAGAGCGACGATCCCCTCAGCCTGGACCGCCCGAGCCGGACGGTCACCGCCGGAGGGGCGGCTGATGCGCTGGTGGAGATCGATGACGGCAGCATCGGGCGGCTGTCGGTGGCGGCGGTCGCGGAGCTCATGTCGTTCCCGCCTGGGTATGCGTTCGCGGGCTCGCGTGGTAGCCAGGGGCGTCAGCTCGGTAATGCGGTTCCGCCGCTGCTGGCCGAGGCGGTGGCCCGCCAGGTAGCGAACGCGCTGCGGGCCGCCGACCAGGCCGCCGGGCGGCCGCCCCGCGTGCCGCCCCTGGCGGACTCGTCGGGCCCGGCGGATGCCGGCGCCCGGGTCGGCTCGGCTGCTCGCGGGTCCTCCGGGACGCTGTCGGGTGCTCGCGGGCCGTCGGGTGCGCGGGCAGCGGATGCTGCCCGGCGCGGGCCGGGCCGGAGCGCAGCAGCCGGACGGCGTCCGGGTCAGGGCGTGTCAGCCGGTTCTGGAGCGACGCCGCGGCTGCCGGTCCGGGCGGCCCGTCGGGGGAACGGCGCGGGCGCGCCGGCGATGGCGGGGGAGCGGGCGCGGCCGGCGGGGGCGGAGTGGCTGCCGTTCCCAGCGGAGTCGCGCGCTGATGAGGTACTGGTGGTGGATCCGGGGGCACCGGGCGGCGCGCAGGCGGCGCGGGCGGCCCTGACCGCGGCGCAGCTGACCCGGCTGGTGTGGCAGTGGCTGCGGCAGGTCTACGTGGCGCCGGGGCCGGACAGCCTGGCCGGGGCACTGGCCGCGGCGGCGGGCGGAAGCATCGCGGAGCGGATCCTTCAGGTCGGCGGGCCGCTGCTGGAGGCGGCCGGGCCAGGCGGGCGGCCGGTCGGCGAGGTACTGCGCGACGGGGCGGGCCAGGGGCTGGACGCCGGGATGGTGGAGTCGTTCCTGGAGCGGCAGGCGGCGGCGGCTCCGGAGGGCGCGGCTGCGGGGGTCCCGGACGAGCCGGAGCTGGTCCGGGCGGCGCGTTACCTGGGCTTGTCGATAGCGGTGGTCGGTGAGGACGGGTCGCTGACGCGGGTGCCGGCGGGCGCGGAGCCGGGCGGGGAGCATCCGTGGGTATTCCTGCTGCGCCGAGGCCAGGACTTCATGGCCGCCGAGCCCATCAGCCCTGATCAGTACGGGCTGCGGCCCGCCCGGCCGCGGCCCAGGCGGGCGCCGGGCGCCGCTGCGCGCCCAGCGCGGTCGGGGCCGCCGCGGTCGTCGGCCGCGGCCAGGCGGCCGGCGTGGTGGTTCGCGGGCACCAGGAACCTGCCGGGGGAGCTATACGCGCCGACGGCAGGGCAGCAGCGGTGGCTGACCGATAACGGTCTGCAGGCCGGCTGGGTGACCCCGGACGGCGATTGCGTGTTCGCGGCGACGGTCGCGACGGTGGGCGCGACGCGGATCGCCGCGGCGATGACCACGATCAGCCAGAGAGCGGGGCTGCCGGCGCCGGACCTGGCGGGGCGGCTGGTGACGGGCCGGGATCTGCGGTTGTTCCTGGCGGATGTGCTGGAGCACGTCAGCGTCTCGGGGCGGCAGGAGCTGGCGGTCAGCCTCGGGCTTGGCCGGTTCCCTGAGGTCAGCTCGGACCCGGCGGTCCCGTCGCTGGAGACGGTGCTGGCCGGGCTGCGCGCGCTGGGCGATTACTCGCAGGAGCGTGGCGGTGACGACTATCCCGCGCTGCTGCACAACCTGCTGCGGCTGGACGACCTGAGGCTCGGGACCCTCTCCGACGACGGCGCGCTGGTGCTCGGGCCGGAGGGCAGCCGCGAGCAGCACACCATCGTCCTGATCAACGAGCATTACCTGCCCACCCGGGACCGCTTCCTGCCGGCGCCCGAGCCGCCGGCGGCAGCGGCCCCGCAGGTGCCCGGCTGGCTGGGCCAGGCGGCGCGCTGGGAGCGCACCGCCGATCAGTCCTACGCCCCCGTGCAGACGTTCATGGTGAACGGGGCACGGGAGCTGCCGGCCGGGCTGCGGCCGGGCCAGGCCGCGGGCGCGGAGCCGGCCGCCCAGGGGCTGGACTCGCTGGCCCAGATTGGCCGGACGCTCGGTGGCCTGGCCGGCCTGACCGCCGAGGAGCTAGCGACGTCGGTCCCGGAGGTGAACCCTGACGATCCGGAACTGCCCGCCGACTTGCTGACCGCCACCGCCCTGTCCCTGGGCGTGCGGATCCAGGTGCTGCGCACGACCCGGGACGGGTGGGTGGATGCCCTCGCGCCGGTGGGCGCCGCGGGTGACCCGCTCGGGTACCTGCATTACGACGAGGCTGCCCGCCGTTACCGGCCGCTGTGGCCCGAGCTGCCCGGCCTGGGCCGGACGTACGCGCCGTCAGCCCGCCGGGACCTGCCGGTGCTGCTGCTGCCCGGAACCCGCGCCGAGCTGCCGCAGGCTACCTGGTATTACGCCGGGCGCCCGAACCGAGCCGGCGCCGTGCAGGTCGCCAGCCATCCCGGCGCGCCAGGCCGGCTGACGGTGTTCATCGGCGGGCCGGGCACCGAGGTGACCGCGGAGCTCCTGGCCACCGTGCGCGCTGACCTGGACCAGGTTCCGTGGCCTAGCCGCGAGAACCTGTCCCTGGTGGTGTTCGCTGACCCGGCCACGGTCGCACCGCTGCTGGAACACGCGCTGGGCCTGGACGACCCGACCCGCGTGCGCAGCTACGCCGACCATGTACGCGGCATCGGCGGCGGCGAGGTGCCGGACGGCCGGCGGGCCCTGGAGGTTACCTGGGTCGCCAGCGACTCCCAGCACGACGGGCCGCCCGGCCACGACGGCGCCCGGTCGGACGGTCCGTCGCGTGGGCCCGGCGGCGACCCGGACCGGGGCCGCGCGGGGTACGCCGGCGGCCGGGCGCCGCTCAGCCTGCGCGGCGGGGCCGGCTCGCCTGACGATGAGACCGCTTCCGGTGAGGCGCCGCGGCCTGGTGGTCTCGGGGATGGTCCTGGTTGGGCGCGGCTGGCGGAGGCGCTGCGGGTGGCGTCGTCGGGGGGCGTGGGGGTGGAGGTGAGCGCGGCTGAGGCCGTCCCGCCGCCGGCCCCCGCCGGGCCGGCCCGTGCCCCCGCCCGCCGCGGGCGTGACATCAGGTGGGGCGGCCCGGCCGCCTTCGGGCCGACCCCGGCCCCGCCAGGGCCGGAGCCAGCGGCCGGCGGCGGTCCCAGGTACGTGCCCTGGTCGGCATTGCGCGGCGACGAGCTAGCAGGGGACTACCAGCCCCGGCCGCACGCCCACGGCCAGGGAATGGCAACCGGCCTGGGTGAGGTTCTGAGCCAGGCGGACGCCGCACCGCGCCGCGTGGGCGACCTGCCGGGTCACGAAGAAGACGTGCTGCGCCAGGAGGAAGACGCGTTGAGCCTCGAAGGCGCGGACGAGTACGGCACCGACAGCGGCTCGGCTGCCGCCAGCCTGGGTAGGCGGCCCGCTGGCCGCGCACCGCAGTCGCGCGGGATCGGATGGAACGGCGTCCTCATCCCCGGCGACCACCACGGCCAGCACTAGCAGCACGTCGCCGCAGGCGGCGGCGTCTAGGCCGCCCCCTCGATGTCTGAACCAGGCGGATAGGACGGCCGTAGTCGCAACAGACAGCAGCCAGCGGCACTGACCTGCGGGCGGGTGGATCTCCCCGAGCGGAGTCAGCGCGGTGAAGGGACGTGGACCTCGTGACCGAGCAAGACCTCCAGGCCGGGCACGACCTTATGGCCGAGCGAGATCTTCCGGCCGAACTGGACCTGGGGCCCATGCCGGGCCTGGACTTTGAGCCAGAGCTGGTATCCGAGCGGGACCTGGCGGCCGAGCAGGACGGCCCCGGGCAGGACGGCGTGCAGGACGGCGTGCAGGCGTGCCACCGGATGCTGCTCCGGCTGGCCGGGCGGATGCCCGATGAGCTCCTGGCCTGGTCCCGGGACTGGCTCGCTCACGGCGAGCTCGGTGACCTAGCCCGCGCTGTGGTCTTCTGGGCAGTGTCGCAAGACGCCGTGCTCACGGAGGACGACGCTGCTCTCCTGTCGAGGCTGGTGACCGAGGCAGATGGTGACCCCTCCGGGCTCACGCAGCTCACGCTGGAGGACTTCGATCCCTTCCCCTACTTTGCGTTCGGGCCGGAGATTCCCCCCGACCTGGGCGGCGGGACCGAGGAGCCAGCTGACCCCGGTGCGCAGGCCGGCTCGGCGGCGGACGAGGCGGCGGTGCTGGCCGTCGCAGCCGAACCCGGCGCGATCGGCCTGTGGCGAGCGTGGCGGTTCCCGGCCGACGGGGCGCCCTGGCCGCCGCCCAAGCGCGTGTTCGTCGTCGAGGTCGCCGGCGTCGACGCGCCGGGCATGGCCGCCAGGGTGCAGGAGCGGCTGGCTGCCACCGGCGAGCAGGAGCCGCAGGTGGAGGTGTATCAGTCTGGCTTCCAGATCCCTATTTACCAGGACTTCGCCCGGACCTACGGGGAACTGCTGTGGGGGGCGGCGCCGGACCCGGGTGTCCGGCTTGCGCCGATCTTCGACGAGGTGGACGCCGACACCGGACCGTTCTTCCGCTCGGATCGTCCGCTTCTGGCCGAGGATGAGGCAGCCAGGGTCGTGGAGTACCTGCTCGGCGGGGAGCCACTGCTCGTGGCGGAAGGCCTCATGGACGACATCCTGGACAGCACGCAGGTCTTCTGCGTGCCGATGAGCTTCCGGACCGACGGCATGTGGGTGTGGAACGAGGCCTCCGCGTACTACGTCGAGCAGTACCAACTGGAGCCCGAACCCCTGCTACTCGCTCACATTCGCTCGAACGACTACGCGCCGCCCGCAGTGGATGGCGTTGCCCTGCACCGGGCACTCCAGGTCCTGCAGGACTCGGCGGGAGAGGAGGTGGCCTGGATGTTCGACCCCGAGTTCGACGAATCCGAATCCGAATCGGAGTCGGCACCGGACTTTGCCCCTGATACGGACTTTGAAGCCGGAGACTGGGATGCGGTGGGCCAGGACACCAGGGACGTAATAACGGACCTGCTCTGATCGTCTCACTGACCGGCCCAGATAACGGGTATGGCGGCCCGCGGGGCCGCGGGTCGAGAAAGAAATGGGTCGCCAGCATCGGGGATCTGGCGTCGGCCGCCACGCCCGGCCCTGAGGACGGCACCGAGATCGTGTTCTGTGCGCCGCGCTCGGATAAGGACGCGTTCGCGCTGGCCCGCTACGTCGGATCTGCGCAGCGCCGTGTCGTGCCCGTCGTGCTGGCGGACCTGCCGGACGCGCCTGGTCGTTCACTGCGGAGCCGAGCCTGCGACCGGCCGCGGGGCTGCACTCCGCCATCGGCTGATCTATCCGGGGACGCGAGCCTTGGGGCCTGCGCTCGTTCCCCGCTTCCCCGCTTCCCGGCTAAGCCCATCCACCGGGCCACCGGGCCACCGGATCAGCGGCCGAAGACCTGGAACTCCCACAGGGAGTACCCGTAGCCGTTGGCCCGGTGCGTGCCGTACATCCGCACGTAGCGGCCCGTGCCCTGCACGCTGATGGTCTGGTCCCCGCCGGTCCCTGTCGTCGTCGAGTAGATCGTCGTCCACGTGGAGCCGTTCTCGGACGTCTGGATCTGGAAGGCTGTGGCGCAGGCGCGTTCCCAGTCGAGCGTGACCTTAGTGACGGCATGCGTGGCGCCGAGATCGACCTGCAGCCACTGGGGATCGCTCCACGCGCTCGACCAGCGGGACCCGAGGTTTCCGTCGACGGCGTATACCGCCGCCCACACGTATGACTCCACCGAGGACGCGACCACGGGGTGGTCTTGGGACAGCAGGACAACCGGCTTGAGCGGTGGCGGCGTAGGGGTCCGGGTGGGGGCTGGCGGGGGAGTGGGCCGGGGAGCCGAGGCCGACGGGGGAGTGGGCCTGGGAGCCGGGGCCGGGCGCGGCACGACCGTCAAGCGGTGGCCCAGTGGTCGCCGCGTCGCTGGGACCGTCTGCGGCAGGAGCGAACTCGCCGGGACGGTCTGCGGCAGGAGCGAACTCGCCGGAGCGGTCGGCGCCACGGTGGCCCGCATGCCGACCCGGGCGGCAATCGCCTGCCGGTGCCCCGGCCAGCCGCTGGTCGCCCAGGCTACTCCGCAGCCTGCCGCTGTGATGGTCGCCAGGCTCACCCCGGCGACGAGCATCCTCCCCCCTCTTGCGTGGTCCCCCGGCCGCTGTCCCTGACTCACGTGGCCGGCATATGGCGCCGAGCCGTCGGCAGGACTCGTTATCGTCTTGCAGTAGGCCGCCGCCACCTCGCCCAGGACGAGCGGTGCCAGGGTCTTGCGCAGCGCCGCGCCCAGGTCGGTGACCTCGTCGTAAGCGGCCTGGCAGCGACCGCAAGCCCGCAGGTGCCGGGGGGCGGCTGACCAGCGGCGCGGGGACCCGCCCCGCACGTCAGCCTCCAGATCAAGGGCGGCCTGGCGACATGTTGGAGTAGCCGGTTCGTCCAGGTGGATGCGCAGGTAATCCGTCCGCAGCGCGGCGCGGGCCCGCTCGGTCAGACCGGCCGCCTCATCGGCGGTCATGCCGAGCAGCGGCGCGATCTGCGACGGCGCTGCCTGTTCCACATCGGCGTGCCAGAGGGCGGCAGTCCAGGGTTCGGGCAGCGCCAGGAATGCCCGCACTATCACCGCGGCCTCCGGGCTCAGGCTGGTGATCGGGCCGACGAACGGCTGCCCGGGTCCGGGAACCTGGATGGGCGCCGCCTGGCCTGCCATTCCCGCGCCGGCTGTCTCACCCCGCGGCCCGGCGGCCCGGCGGTCAGCGACCTTAGTGACGATGGCCAGCAGATGCGGGCGGAACGCATCACTCGGGCCGCCCCTGGCCGACAGCGCGTCGAGCACGCAGCGCCAGGCCTCGGCCGTTATATCCAGGACCCGGTCATCAATGCGCCGGGCCGCGATGGCCTGATCCGCGTGTGTCACCAGCAGGGCCGCTAGGAGTCGGCCCGCCGACCCGTGCCGCTCGCGCAGCTCGTCGACTGCCGCCGCGCTGCCGGATCGAGCCCGGTTCAGCAGGGCGGCATCGCTGCCCAGCATCCGCGAAGAGTCCTCCATGACGCCAACGCCCGCTCCCATACGCCAACGTGCCCCTTCTCGGTCGTGCCACGCTGCCTCGTTTGGCACTCCCTCACCACCGGCTACGTCATCGGGCCGCCGTTGGTTCATCTCCGGCAAAGGCGCGCGCCCCCACTCCGATCCTGTCGAGCTTGTGCCAGCGGAGCCGGACACCGGTGCACGCGGTCGCCAGGGAGTGGATCACGACCAGGTACATGAGCTGCCGGTACAACACCTGCTGAAAGGGCAGCGTCCACATGTAGCGCAGCCGTTCCCGGTCAAAGGCGAAGGCGCATACCGTGAGGGTGCCCTGCATGGCGACGAACCCAGCCCACATGCCGACCGCGCGCCAGGGCGCGTCCCACACGTGGAAAAGCATGTAAAGGTCGGCCGCGGGCGAGATCAGCGGAAGCACGCAGCCCATCGCGAACAGGTAGGGCAGGCCGATCCACGCTAGCTGGCGCCGGCCGCGGGGCGAGCTGGCCATGCCCCGGTACTTCCACAGAGCCTGCAGCGTGCCATAGGCCCACCGGTGCCGCTGGCTCCACAGCTGCCGCACGCTGGACGGCGCCTCCGTCCAGGCCCGGGCCGAAGCCGCGTACCGCACCCGCCAGCCCGCCTTGCCGATCGCGATGGTCAGGTCGGTGTCCTCCGCCAGGGTGTTGCTCGGCACGCCGCCCGCCGCGTCAAGGGCCGCCCTGCGGAACGCGCCGGCCGCTCCCGGGATCGTGACCATGCAGTTCAGCACGTCGTACATTCGCCGGTCCAGGCTAGAGCCGACCACGTACTCAGCGTGCTGGATGAGGCCGAGCAGCCGCCGGCGATTGGCCACCTTGATGTTGCCGGCGACCGCGCCCACCTGTGGATCACCGAACGGGGCGACCAGACGGGAGATCGTCGTGGGCTCGAACATGGTGTCGCCGTCAGCGAAGATAAGAACGCTGTGCCGGGCATGCCGCACGCCGGTATTGAGAGCCGCGGCCTTGCCCGAGTTGGGCTGGACCACGACGACCACCGGCAGCCCGAGGGCCACCGCCAGCGCGCCCGTGCCATCACTTGACCCGTCATCGACCAGGATGACCTCAATCTCCGGGTAGTCGCTGGCGAGTATGGAACGCAGGCTTCGCTCGATCCCGGCCTGCTCGTTGTAGGCCGGGATGACCACCGAGACTGGCTCCCGCCAGGGCGCCCGCGGCTGCCGGGCATGCAGCTTGTGCCAGCCGCCCGTGCTGACCAGCAGGACCAGCCTGAGGGCGATCAGGATGGCCGCGGCCAGGAAGACCCAGCCCAGCACCTGAACCACGACGCCAGATACCGGCGTGGTCAGCAGCAGTGCCCGCTCGCCGGCCACGCTCAGCAGGGACAGGCGCGCCGGGCCGAACCTCAGGTGAAACGCCTGCGCCACCGTGGTGAACCGGTAGCCGCGCGATTGCAGGTCATGGACCAGCTCCGGCAGGGCCGCGAGCGCGGCGGCACCTGGTCGCCCCGCGTCCGCCATCGCCAGCACCAGGCTCCGGCTGGACGGGGCCGCCCCGGCTCGCTCCAGGGCGCGCAGGACGGCAGCCGGGCCAGTCGAGTTCTGCGCGCTGCGATCGGCCAGGACGACGACATAACCGAGTTGCCGCAGGCGCCGGGCCGCGCGCCAGGCGGTCGCGGGCAAGGCGGTCACGGTCCCCGCCCCGAGGGGCCTGACCAGCGCGGTGCCGGGGTCGCCCGCCCTGACCAGCTCCTGCTGGGTTTCGGCCAGCTCGGCATTGAGCCACCAGCCCGGCCGCTGGGCCGTCGGCACGCCGGTATCAACTGCCATGCCGAGCTCATCGTCGGCGTGGCGGACCAGCCGCACGAGGCTCGGCTGGCGCGCGACGTGATTGCCGAGGACAAAGAACGTGCCGTGCACCCGCAGCCGCGCCAGCGCCGAGACGAACCGTGCGGTGAGATCCTGCCCGGGACCGCCGTCAAAGGTCAGGGAGATGGTCCGGGGCGCCGCGCCAGCGGCCCGCGGATTCCCCGGCTGCGGCAGCAGGACCGGCCCTGCCGCGGCCGGGCGCAGTGCGGCCGGGCGCAGTGCGGCCGGGGACAGTGCGGCCGGGGACAGCGCGGCCGGGGACAGCGCGGCCGGGGACAGCGCGGCCGGGGACAGCGCGGCCGGGGACAGCGCGGCCGGGGACAGTGCGGCCGGGGACAGTGGCGCGCCGGCCGCCACCCGCTGCACGAACAGCGCCGCGGCCAGCGTGGCCAGGATGAGGGCCAGGAGCACCCAGTGGCCCCAGCCCGCCGTCCGCTGCTCCGCGCGCCTGCCGCCCGTGAGTCCCCGGCTGCCGCGGGCCGGGGTCGCGTTCTGAAGACCGCCGGCAGGACGGGGTGCCGTGCGATGGACGGTCACCGGGGGTCGCTGCCCGGGGCGCGCGCGCCGCCCGCGATCCCGGCTGGGGCCGCGGGCGGGGGCGCTTGGCCGCCCTGGCCGAACACGGTCCGCGGCGGGCGCACCGGGGCCGTGAGCCCGATCACGATGAGCGCGGTCGCCGTGGCCACCGCACAGGTGATCACCAGCAGCAGCACCCGGAAGAGCCGACGACGCCGGCCCGTCGGATCGAAGAAAATGTCTGCGAGCGCCCCGGCCTGAGATTCCCTCCGCATGCGGTCTCCTCCCGAGCACACTGGCCTGCGCCGCGACACAGCGTCTGCGCCGACAACTCGCGCATAGATGGCTACGCTGTCGGCCGGGCCCTGGGTTCAGCCAGTCGGCCAGAGCAGCGCGGTGGTGGCGCCGGGTTCAGCGGGGAAGGCCCGCGCGCGGGCGGCAGGACCGGCCGTCTGCTGCCGTTACTGGCTACCGGGGGGAGCGGGCAGTTCGGCCGCTCGCACGAGCCCGGTCAGCGCCCGCGAGCGGCTGGCGGTCGTGTGCGACAGGCATGTCGCGTGGGACAGCGCGTCGTGAGCGGCGTAGGCGTCAGCGGCGCCCAGGGCATCGCGTGTGACGGTCTCGGCGACTTGCTGCACTCGGTGCGCGCCATCAGCGCGACGTCAAGAGCCCGGCAGGCGGGCCTGGTGCGCGGAACCAGCGGGAACCGCTGCGCCGCCAGGTCGCGGAGGTCCGCTGCCGGGGCGTCCTGGCCGGGTCTGGTCTCCTCCATGCCCGGTCACCACGTGATGGTCAGCAC
>DATKRH010000002.1:0-47204 GCA_035532295.1 Streptosporangiaceae bacterium | reverse complement strand
GGCCCGGACGGCGAGGCCGAGCCGGGGGCGCCGCACGCGGTCACCATCCGCACCCCCGACGCCCGGCTGATCTGGTACGCCGCGATGCGGTCACGCTCCGGCGCATCGATCGCGGGCCTTGGCGTGATGGACGGCTGGCGCGGCTACCTGGTCCGCGACGACTACGCCGCCTGGCATCAGTTCGACGCCGATCTCGCCGGGGTCCAGCAATGCTGCGCCCACCTGATCCGCCACCTCAAGGGCGTGCTGGAACTGCACCCCCGGTGGCAGGCATGGGCCGGGCAGGTCCGCGACATCCTGCGCGAAGCCGCCGCCGCGGTCGAGACCGCCCGCAGCGACCGCCAGGACCATCTCGACCCCGAGCTGCTCGCTGACCTGCACGCCCGCTACGACGAGGCAGTCGCCTGGGGCATCACCACCAGCCGTCTCCGCGAATGGCACAAAGGCAACCACCCAGGCTGCAACCTGGCCAGGCGGCTGCAGGACAAAGCCGCGCAGGTCTGGCTGTTCACGGCCAACTTCAACGTCCCCTGGACGAACAACGCCTCCGAGCAGGCCGTAAAAGGCCCGAAACGGCATCAGGCCGTCTCCGGGTACTGGCACACCCACGCCACCCTCGCCGACTACTGCCGGGTGCGCTCCTACCTCGTCAGCGCACGCGGACACGGCATCCGCGCCACCGACGCCATCCACGCCGCCCTCGCCGGCAAACCCTGGCTACCGGTCCCCGTAACCACCTGACACCACGGACCCACACCTGACCCACACCCGTGAATGGACACCCGCTGAGGCTGGCCACAGACGTTTCTGATCGCTGCGGATGGTGGTGGAGTGCGCCTGCTGCGGATCGACATTGACGGTTTCCGGGCCATTGAGGACCAGTGGCTTCCGGCTCATGGACTTGTCGTCCTGTTCGGGCCTAACTCGGCTGGGAAGACCTCGCCAAAAAGGCGAAGGGCTGACAGACACCACCGCAATCGCAGCGACGCATCAGGGTGACCCCGCTGCCGGCGCCGGCGCGGGGTTCCCTATTCCCTGGGGCCCGCCCTCCGGGCAGAGTGTCGCGAACGGCACCGAGGTGAGCACCATGCTGATCCGCTTGCTCAGCGATGACCCGCTTGCTCGTCCGTGCCGATCGCTGACGTACTGGTGCCACCTTGAAGGATGTCGCGGTTCGCCCCCGAGCGTCCAGATGTAATCCTGGCCGACTTCGTGAGCACATGTTCGGATATAACTGAGCTGTCTCCGCTGATGCGCTGCTGCTTCGCCGGCAAGGCCGCTGACACCCCAGCCGGCGAGAAGGCAATCGCATTCAGTGATGACCTCGTGTAGCCGGGGCCGAGCTGCCTCCCACCCATCGCCTGACCGCCCAGCCTCGCTTATCGCGGTGAGGTCGCGCGTCGCGATAGAGAACAAATTGGCAATTTCCAAGCTATCGCAGTCGAGCAGCTGAGCGACGATGCGAACGTTATGGATAGTCCGAGTGCCACCAGCGAGCGGTGGGTTTAGTAGCACTGCTCCCAGGGTGGTCATTGGTTTTCAGCCGCTGTCGTAACGGGGCGGTCAGCGCAGCGCATTGCCGGAGGCCATCGAAAGGCTACATTAGGAAGCGAAGCGCATCTCTTTGATGCGCGCGTGGGCCGCGTCGGGGCCGCCATCCTTGTACGGTTCGTCCCAGTCAATGATTTCCGGACCTGCGTCGGGATGACCGTCGTCCCGAGCGAGCACGAGTGCGCAGTCTCGATCGGTTGCCTGGCCCTTGGTCTCACCCCAGATGCGACTGACCTTGTTCTGGACCGGCAGATGGTCCTCGATGAGCTCAAGTAGCTGCAGGCCGGTCTCGCTGCCCACGTCTTGCCAAATCTGCGCCGCCAGCGGCAGCGGCGTTTTTCCTGGATGAGCCACGTCTCCGATCACCAGCACGGCAACGCCGTCCTGCTTGAGCACGCGCCGCACGCCCTGCAGCGTTCGCAACAGGAAGTCCCGGTAGGAGGTGTAAGTGTGCCGATGGTCGAGCGCGGCGTCAAGCGACCGACGTCCGGCGCCGCGTTCCCTCCCGACGTCGTCGAGTCCCAGCAGCCACAGGCGAATCCAGTTGGCGGTCCCGTAGTTCACGACTCTCAGATACGGCGGCGAGGTGACGATTAGATCGACGGACTCTGGCTTAAGGCTGCTGCCCTTCAGCAACGACGATGCGTCCTGTGAGTACGAGCACCCAGCTGCGTCCGCGATGGCGTCCAGGAAGAGGCGAGCCAGCTTGTCTCGAAGGCAGTCGAAGACATCCTGGTCAGGCGGCATGAGGCCCTTCTCCCGGATGTACTTCTCGACATACGCCGGTGACATGCTGAAGGTGTTGGGCATGCTAATGCTGAGGTACTGAGACGTACCGTCGAGCCGGTGCGAGCCGTGCATGATGCCGGCCAGCGCACCGCTGATCATGAGCTCCTCTTGAGACCACTGTGCGAGCGGCTGGCGCAGGAGGTAATTACGTAGGTAGCAGATCTGCCGCAACGTGTTGGGGTGGTAGAGCATGCGGATGTCGTTTGGGACGCTCGGATCGGCTAGGCGGTTACGGCGGTACGCAGCCTCAAGTTCGCTCAGAACCGTCTCGACCGCATCCCACGTCGGCGGGTTCGCCTTCGCTTTCGACAGCACGTAGGCGAGCGGGTTCAGGTCGTTACAGATCGTCAGCCGCCCCTCGACGCGCGCCTGAAGCGGCACGGTGCCACGACCGCTGAACGGGTCGAGGACGACGTCTCCCGTTTTCGAGTAACGCTGAATGAAGTAGTGCGCCACCTTCGCTGGGAACATGCCGTGGTACGAGCACATCGTATGCATGGAATGACCCCAGCGCGTACTGACCCCGTGCCAGAGCGCGCCGGCTGATGTCGTGCCGCCGTCGAGCGACTCCCGCTCGGGTATCTGAAAGAAGGCATCTTCGGACCAGTCCGCAAGCGCCGTCACTGCAGGTACTCCTGCAGTGAGCGGGCTGCCGTTCGGAGCACAAGGTCTGGCGAGCGCTGCGAGATTTGCGACAGATTGCGGAGCGCGTCGCTGAAGTCGACGATGACCTTCGGCTTCGGCTGGGTCGCTCCTGCCTGGTCGGCTGCGACGCGCACGATGTCGTCTGGACTATCTGGGCGGTCCAGACCTGTAGCCACGCTGCTGGGAGCGCGCCGGAGGCCCAGGTCGCGCTTCACCAAGCGAACTTCTTCGCCTTCGCGGTAGTAGTCGGGCGGTAGCGCGTCGGTCGTCGCCTCGACGAACTTGATCGGGAACCGTAGCGTGCCGCCCTGCCGAGCGCCCAACACGCAGCGCTCGATCCACGCCTCCGGCGTCTCTCCGTCACTGAAGTTGTCTTCGAGGACTTTCCGCAAGCCTGCTGCGGTCAGCCGCAGCCAGGCATATGGGTTGGAGGCGGGAATCACTCCGACGTCCATAAGCTCCACGATCTTGGCGAACAGACCGCCGCGGTGCAGGAGCCGCCAGAGCCCGGTGTAGTTCCGGAGCGTCGCCGGGGATACGCCAATGTAGCGGGCGATGTCGACCTTGCGAACGTGCTCTGCCTGGTGGAGGTGTTCGACGAGGCCTGCTAGCTGGCTCGGTAGCAGGTCCTGGTAGATGTCAGACTGGTACCGCAGCTCGTAACGCCGCTCGTAGTCCATGACGTACGCAGAGACGGTTGGGAACTGCGCCCGGTCCTTCTCCCGAATGGCGCGGATGGCTCGCAACCGCATAGTGCCGTCGATGACTAGATAGCGGCCAGTTGGAAGCGGTGCCACCTTGATGGGCTCGGCAAGGCCGATCTCCTCGATTGATGACTTGAGGCGCTCTTCGAACTGCTTGGCGCTGCCGGACCGGCTCAGTTCCGGACTGAGCACCAGGTCGTCGGGGTCGACTTCCATGAGCTTCATCGGGCCGCCAGCGATAGTCGAGAGCCTTCGCCGGTCCCGAAACGAAGCGGCAGCGCCAGTGCCACCTGACGCAGCCGCTCCTTCGGTGACCCGGGCGGTAGATCGTTCAGGATGCCGCAGGCCCACGCTAGCAAGAGGAGCCGCTGCTGCCGGTGATCCGGGCCAAGCTCGACGAGGGACCGCCAGCCGAGCGCAGCGAAGAGCAGCTCAATCTCCTTCGTCCGCAGCGAGTACGGTGCGGCGGCCGAGACGACGGCGGCTCGCTCCCCCGGCGCAACGTGGCGAGCGATGACGGCATGAAGCGCCAAGTTGACATTGCCGGACCGCAGCGCTGCCACTTCGCTCGTGCTCGCTCCGTCGAGCTGGGCTTCCAGACGCCGAACCGTTGCGGCCGAGACTCCGAACCGCCGGGCGACCTCGGCGGTCTCCTCGCCGGCCTGACGTGCCCGAGTGATCAACAGGGCTCGGTCAACCGGTCGCATGCGCAGCCGAGCGACGTTCTCGACCAGGAACTGCTGCACCTTCTCGCTGTCTGCGAACCGATCATCGACGACGACGGCGGGGATGGTCTCGATGCCGAGCAAGCGGCAGGCGAGCGTCCGGCCCTGCCCTTTGATGAGGAGGTAGTCGCTCGTTCCGTCCGGCGCTCGCCGCACGGTGATGGGCGTGAGAACGCCAAACCGCTCGATCGACTGGCGCAGCTCGCGATGTCCCTCGCGGTCACGCTTCCGTCCGAGGCCATCTTCGGGACGGATGCGAGTAACCAGGACCTCCTGAACTTGGAACGGGTGACCGCACCGGGGCTGCTTGACGCCCAGATCAGTAGCTCTCGTAGGGTCATCCCTGACTGCATGAGAAGCCGCACCGGGCCTCTTCGCCACACGCACCAGCCCCTAACTTACGTCGGTGTGATTCTGTCAGACCTGATCGCCCGGCACCGAGATTGAGACCATGTCACTCCCCTCCAGGCCACCGTGATGCGCGGCGATCAAGTCGAATGTGCGTTCGTAACGTACCTCGGACGTACGACGGAATCCGCCCGCAGAGGGGAGCCCACGCCGCTCGCGAGCCAGCCTCCCGCGAGCGCAAGGCGCGCATACGACGGCCGCGACCAGATGTCAGCTCGGCGGATGGGTCTCCGATCCATGATTGGCGGCACGCGTTTCGTTCAGAATTATCGGCGCGTCGCCTACGCTCAGAGCGTTGAAATGGGAGGGACGCCGTTGGTGCTGCGCGATCTAGACCTGCAGCCTGACTACCGGTCGGGCCGCGATGTGCTGCTCGATGACTTCTATGTGCCATGCCTCCAGGAGTCGGTGCTATATGACCGGGCCGTCGGATACTTCAGCAGCACGCTGTTCCACGTCGTCGCACTGGCCTACTCTGACTTCGTCCGGCGTGGTGGTCGGCTGCGCCTGATCTGCTCACCAGCGCTCAAGCCAGAAGACTTTGACGCGATGAAGGAAGCCGACGAGATCGGCCGATACGCCCAGGCGGCGGTCTGGGCTGAGCTGCAAGAGCTGCTCAATCGTCCCGAGGCCGTGTCGGCTACGCGGCTGCTTGCCACGCTCATCGCCAACGATATAGCCGAGGTCCGCATCGCCTTCGCCGTCCACCCCAGCGGCATTTTTCATGACAAGCTCGGTGTCTTCGAGGACACCGACGGACGCCGAGTCTCATTTGTTGGCAGCGCAAACGAGACCTGGCGCGCGTGGGGACTCAACCATGAGTCGTTCGAAGTCTTCTGTAGCTGGCGGAACGAGTCCGAGCTGTACCGAACCCGCAACCAGGTCGATGCCTTTCGGCGGCTCTGGCGCGGCCATGAGCCGGGCGTGCGCGTCGAGCCGTTGCAGCATGTTACCCGCGAGCACCTCGTGTCCATCGCGGACGACGACCTCGACCACGCGATTCAGGCAGCCCGTGTCCTTCCCTCCTACTATCAACCACAGGAGCCGCGGCGAGCGCTCATGGAGCACCAGTCCCTCGTTCTCGAAGACTGGGAAGCGCACGAACACCATGGCATCGTCAACTTCGCGACCGGGGCCGGGAAGACCCTTACAGCCATCGAGGGCGTCAAGCGATGGACAGACGCCGGAGGTGCGGCCGTGATCTTGGTTCCCGGTCGTGATCTGCATGCGCAATGGACACGCGAGATCGATATGGAGCTGACCGGTTGCCAGCTATTGCCCGCTGGAGCTGGCAGCAACAAGGCCGAATGGCAGCGCCTGCTGCCGATCTTCACCGCACCAGGCAATTCCGCACTTAATCGGCGAGTCGTGCTAGTGACGAACACGACTTTTGCGTCCGAGGACTTTCAGCGTCGCCTGCGCACTGGCGATCACCTGCTCGTTGTCGCTGACGAGATGCACCGAGCCGGCAGTCCCCAGAGCCTTCTCGCGCTTGAGGAGACGCAATGCGGCGCAACGCTCGGTCTGAGCGCCACTTACCGCCGGCAGTTCGATCAGGAGAGCACCGATCGGCTGCTGGACTTCTTCGGCCCTGTTCTCATGCCGGTCATCGGACTGGCCGAAGCCATAATCATGGGGCTCCTCGTTCCTTATGACTACCGACTACATGAGCTGTGCCCGGATGACGACGAGCTCGAGCAGTACAAAGAGCTGACGAACCAGATCCGGCGACTGGTCGGCCAGGCCGAGTCCGTCAGCGACGCTGACAGCTACCTGAAGATGCTGCTTATCCGACGGGCGCGCATCCTTAAGCAGGCTCGGGGCAAGGTACCGCTCGCGGCGCAGATTCTGCGTGACGAGTACCGCGTGGGCGATCGGTGGCTCGTGTACTGCGACAACATTGTCCAGTTGAACGCGCTCGTACGCGAATGCCTGGACTCCGGCTTGCCGACGCTCGAATTTCACTCCGAGATGGTGAGCGACCGTGACGAAGTCCTACGCAGCCTCGGCGAGCACGGCGGCATCGTGGTTGCCATTCGGTGCCTTGACGAGGGGATCGACATCCCCGTCACAGACCACGCCCTGATCATCGCTAGCTCGACCGTCGAGCGCGAGTACGTGCAGCGCCGTGGCCGGGTGCTCCGAAGATCGCCGGACAAGTTGAGCGCCGAGGTACATGACCTCTTGCTGGTCGACCTGCAAGGCGGCGCACTGACGCGGAGTGAGGCGCTCCGCGCACTTGAGTTCGCTCGCCTGGCACGAAATTCGGCGGCACGCGAACGCCTGAAGGCGTTGGTCTCGCTCAGCACAGACCCCATCGAGTTGCCCAATCTGCTCGATGACGAAGAAGAAAGCGACTGAAGCCATGGTGCAGCCAGCCAACGATGATGCCGAGCGCAGCAGCGCCGGCGCCCTGGAAGCGCTCTTCGACGTGGCCCAGGAGCCCGGCATCGTCAGCGAGTACCAGACGGTAAACGCGGTGTTCGGGCCGGATGACTACGAACAGATCATCGCGCTTGCGTGGCGATACCAGTTCAATGAAGATCGCAGCAAGTTCAAGCGTGAGATCCGCGAACTACAAGAACAGGTCAGCCAGCGAATCATCGCCAAGCTGGAGCAGTCCGAATGAGCCTGCGATTCGAAAACATCAGCCTGAAGAACTTCGGCCCCTACCGAGAGATCGACTCACTCAGTCTGGAAACCCAGCCAGATGCGCCGGTCGTCTTGATTCATGGTGAAAATACGCTCGGCAAGACCCGGCTCTTCCGCGCACTCCGCTGGTGTCTGTACGGCAGCCTAATCCCGCAGCAAGCCGTTGCCACCGCGACCCAGCAGCTCCCGCAGTACCTAAACCGGCCCGCGGCAAATGACGGTGAGAACGTCATGGAAGTCAGCATGCGGTTCACAGCGAGCGATCAGCTGTACTCGCTCGTGCGACGCGCCACCTTCGACGGCGGAATGCCGAAGGTGACTACGGATCTGCGGATTGGCCCGACGGTCGTGCAGCAGGCTTCGATTGAGGCCGAGATCGGGCGGCTGCTACACCCGCAGATCTCTGAGTTCTTCCTGTTCGACGGCGAGTTGTTGAAGGACTTTTATGATCGTTTGAACACCGACCGAGAGCGGGACTTCATTCGCGGGAGCATCGACACGGTGCTCGGCATCCCTGCGCTGCAGCTCGGCGAGCGGGACGTCTCCGAGCTTGCGGCCGATGCTCTGCAGCGTCAGACCAAGGCCATCAAGAACGCCAGCGAGAGCGAGCGGTTCAACAGGGAATTGCGCGGGCTCAGGAACCAGCAGGAGAGCATCGAAAAGGACCGCCGAGAGGTACGGGAGGCCCTGGACAAAGCCGAAGTCCAGCTGCGTCAAGTCAAGGAAAAAATTAGCGCGGTCGCCGAGTTGCAGGCTGACGCACGCGAGCAAGAGACGCTCGAAGCCTCCATCGCGGGCCTCAAACATGACGAAGCCCGGCTCCGCGCGGACATGCGGCATTTGCTGGCGGACGGCTGGCGAGCGTCGGCCGCCGCCAGGCTGCTCGGAGCACTCGAGAGGGTGCAGGAGCAAAACAACGCGGCACAGGACCGGCAGCGAGCCGTCCAGAAGGCGCGCGCCCGCGTAGACATCCTGCGTGAGCAGATGCAGGGCGGCGTCTGCACGATGTGCAGCCAGCCGCTGCCCCCGCCCAACGAATCGACGCGGCGGCAGCTTGAGGACGCCGAGCAGGATCTGGAGAGTCTCGGCGAGAAGTCGGCAGACGGACCCGATCTCACTCTCGAACGGCGGATCAACGGCCTGATCGACCGGACGACCGTAAAGCGCTACCAGGAGAAGCAGGAGCAGCTCAACACAGTCGTCAGCGCGCAGTTTGATAGAAATCGTCGCCTGAGCGCCTTGAAGGACCGGCTCAAGGGGCACGACGCCGCGGCGATCCGCTCGCTCGGTGATGCGCAGGAGCGGCTCGACGGCGTAATCGACCGCTATGAGCAGCGGTTGAAGACGTTCGATCCAAAGCTCGCCGACATTGCTTCGAAACAGCAGCGGCTTGCACGAGCGCTCGGGCGCCTATCTGGCGCACAGGCTGGGCCCGCGCTCGAATCAGTGTTCTTTGAGTACGTCCGGACCCTGCTCAGCCGAACGATCGAGCGGTATCAAGAACGAACCCGCGACGAGGTGCAAACAACTGCCAGTGACATGTTCGTACGGTTGGTGCGGGATCCGCAGGGCTATCAAGGGCTCCGCATCGGTCGTGACTACCGAGTAGAACTCTTGGGTCATCATGGCAAGCCGGTTGACACGAGTGAGGGCGGCAAGCAACTCGTTGCCCTTTCGCTGATCGGTGCCCTTAAGCAGGCAGCCGTCCGGGGCGGTCCTGTGGTACTGGACAGTCCCCTGGCGCGGCTCGACCTAGAGCACCGGGTGAACGTTCTGCAGACCTGGGTGCCGTCGCTAGGGAACCAAGCCGTGTTGCTTGTCCAGTCCGGCGAACTCACAGAAGGCGACGCCCGCGAAATCCTCGGAAGCCGGATCGGACAGGAGTACCGGATCTATCGGCCGAACAATGATCCCGACGAGGCTCAGATCGAGAGGACGCAGTAGACCCATGGCGCAGCTAGGGGAAGACAAGCGGCAGATCGGCCTGACCCCCGCCGGTCAGACCGCGCTCGGAGTTCTGATGGCGGATGAACGCTTCGCCGCAGAAACTGATGCCTACAAATTTGGTATTTCATACGCCATCGCGGCTGGGCTCGATCCGGATGAGGCTCCGACGGGTGGTTACATTACGAAGTACAATGCCATCGGCGGGATCGACATCGACGGCGTCATACGCGATCTTATCGACGTGCTCGCAGTCGGTGATCCTGGGCGGCCGTATGCGGCTGCAGAAAAGCTGGCCGAACTCGGCATCACAGCTGTCGCCAAACGACTTCATGGAAACGAAAGTCTGGCCGACATTATGGCGGACGTATCAGGACAATGCCATGGGCTTTAGGCATTTAGGCGTTGGTGTCCGGTTCGCTTGGCGGTGACAGCGGGTAGCTGCCGTCGGCGTTCCTCTTCTCGTCACGTGCCCCGTGACGGGTGCTTGTGCTGGTCAGGCTGGGGTGCTGGCCATGGTGATGACGGCCGGGGCGATCCGGGTGATGAGGCTCTTGCGGGTGCCGCGGGGGAACCTGCTGGGGGACTTGGACTTGCGGGGGCGGTGCCGGTCCCGGTCGGTGATGACGCGGTGCTTCGCGATCTCGCTGGTCACGGCCTCGAGGCCGGCCTGTCCGGCCTGGATGGCGCGGATGATGGTGCGGCGGCCGGCGCGGTGGGACAGGTCGCGGGGCCGGACGGGCTGCCCGGCCCGCCGTCCCCTGCGGGCGGGGGCCGCGGCCAGGGCGGCGCGGCGGATGGCGCCGCAGGTCATCTCGGTGCCGGCGGCCCGGGCGGCCAGTTCCTGCCGGGTCAGGCCCGGGGTGCCGGAGCGGAGCATCGGCCCGGTGCCGGGCCCGGACCCGCGCAGGCTGTCCTTCGCCTCGCGCAGCGCTGTCTGCAGGATGGGCTGCCCGGCGAGGTCCCGCCATAGCGGGCCTTTTCCGGGCAGCCTTCCTCCGAACTCAGCGTGCGCCTCTTCTTGTACGTGGTGTACCGCTCGATGAGCAGTGCCTGCTTCGCGTCCTCGAAGCCGGTGCCGGCGGGGGCGGGCAGGACGCGGACGTACGTCCGTTGATCTAGCCAAACGACTTTGCGGTCAGCCCTGCCCGGACCGCAGGGAGTGCCAGCGACCGAGGACCGGAAGCGGCGCGGCGTGCTTACGGGATACCCCGAGGCAACGTAAGTGAATGACGATACGTCCTGCTTGTCCCAGGGATTCGTCAAAGTCGGTGTAGCAGTGCGTGACTTATGGGGTGGCTTGACGCGGCCCTCCGGCGGGGTTCCCGGGTCCCGGGCCAGCCGTATCAGTTACTTTAAGTGACTGGTTTCCGGGGGTGCCGACGGCGGGCGCGGGGAGACGTGGCGCGGATCTGCCTGTCATTTGCCGGAGCGGGAGTGCGGCCAGGCTGCCGCGGGTGATGATTCAGGTTCTCACACGCGAAACCCGCCGCAAACGAGCCGCTACCCTCCGCGCCGCCTACACCGCCCACCCCGAGCGCTTCGTCACCAGGCCACCCCGGCCCCCGAAGATCCCCGCCAGATCCTGGATCAACCCGCCCCAGAACACGGAGGCCGCCGCCCGGTAAAAGCCCAGAACCGGTGCCTCATAGAGGTTGACAGATTCCGCCAGGCCACGACGGCCTCGATTCGAGTGCTTTGACCGGCTCGTCGCTTAAGTCCGGGAAACCGACCCGCATCGGCATACGACAGTAATAGAAGCCCAGCGAATCCCCAGCTCAGAGCATGTGATGCGGGTCATCGATCGAGATCACGAATCGATCACCGCACAGGGCTATCCAAGACTGCCGATCCGTCGTAGAAAGGTGTCACGGACGGCAACGTCCGGGCACGGCAGCCGGGTACCCACGCGCGACCAGCCGCGGGAGGCGTGCCGCGGCAGGTGAGCCCCCGCCATACGGGCATCGGCAGGTGCCCCGGCGGGAGTCAGCTGCCCGGCGATGAAGGTGCACGCTTGGTAGCCCGGCCTGACGTGCAGGCGACGGCGCCCCTTGCGCGGGGCGCCGTTTGCCGTTGCGGACCGTCCCCCGGCGCCAGCGCGTCGGCACCGGAGCGCGACCACCGCTCCACGGGACTCATTTTTCGCCTGAATCCGATTCATCGAGCGCGACCACATGATTCTCACAGGAACCAGCTTTCCCGCAGACCCCCGGCATCTCGGCGGGCGGATGTTCTCCTATACTGCCCTTTATCCGGTCCCGACCGGTGCCGCGCCGTTGTCCGCGTCGGCGCCTCGACCGCCGTGCCGCGTGCTACCCGCCTTTTTTCCCTTTAACGGCACGCCGTGCGAAAGCCCTGAGCGGGTATGAGCAACACTTTGACGTGACAGCAGCCTCTAGGGGCTAGAGGGGAGACCACCGATGGCCGATCCGGCAGGGCGGTACCCGGCAGGCGGCGCGACCGAGGCATCCGTGGGAAGCCTCGTGTCCCTGGCGGTCAAAGACGTCACTGCGCTGGTCAGATACGAGCTCGACCTGGCCAAGCTGGAGCTCAAGGCCGACGTCCGGCGGCTAGGAGTAGGCGGCGCGCTGCTCGGCGTCTCCGCCTTCATCGGCTGCCTGGTGCTCATGCTGCTGTGCTTTGCGCTCGCCTACGGCCTCATCGCCCTGGGCATCTGGGCCTGGGCGGCCTTCCTGATCACCGCGGGGGCATGCGTGCTGCTGGCCGCCCTGGCCATCGCCGTCGGCGTGCTCATGGTGAAACGGCTCGGCGGCCTGCCCAAGACCCGCCGCACCGTGCAGGACGACCTCGCGATCATGCGCCGTGGCGACGGGGCCAGGACTCCGCCCCCGGCTCAGGCCAGGTAAGAGCCAGATAGCCATGTCAGCGCGCGGTGATGCCGCGATCTACATCGACGGCCCCTGGTCGCACCGGTCGGTGAGCGCGAACGGCACCCGGTTCCACATCGCCGAGAGCGGAGACGGCCCGCTGCTCCTCCTGCTGCACGGGTTCCCGGAGTTCTGGTGGACCTGGCGGGATCAGCTGACCGCCCTGAGCGCGGCGGGCTTCCGGGTGGCCGCTCCCGACCTGCGCGGGTACGGCGGCAGCGACAAGCCGCCACGCGGTTATGACCTGGTGACCGCCGCATCGGACGCCGCGGGGCTGATCCGGGCCCTGGGCGAGGCTAACGCGGTGGTCGTCGGCCACGACTGGGGCGGCCTGATCGCCTGGACGATGTCGGCCTACTTCCCCAAGGTGGTGCGTCGGCTGGCCGTGGTCTCGGTCCCGCATCCGCTCAGGCTGCGCGGCGCGGTGCTGTCCGACCCGCTAGGCCAGGGCCGCAGCAGCGGGTACGCGCTGGGCTTCCAGCTGCCGCTGCTCCCCGAGCGCCAGCTGCTGCGCGACGGCGCGCAGCGGGTCGGCCGCATGCTCAACGCCTGGTCGGGTCCGGGCTGGCCGGACTCCAGCACGGAGCGGCACTACCGCGACGCCATGCAGATTCCGTCGGTGGCGCACTCCGCGCTTGAGTATCACCGCTGGTTCCTGCGCTCCCGGCTCCGCCCGGACGGGCTGCGCTACGCCCGGACGATGCGCAAGCCGATCCAGGCCCCGACCCTGCACCTGCACGGCGCGCTAGACGGCTGCGTGCTGCCGAGCGCCGCCCGCGGCTCTGGCATGTATGTCGACGCGCCCTACCGGTGGCGGCTCATCGACGGCACCGGGCACTTCCCGCACGAGGAGATGCCAGCTCGCTTCAACTCTGAGCTGCTGTCCTGGCTCGCGGACCCGGAGCCGGAGCGGTAGCTGATGCGACCTGCGCCGGGCGGCGGCCCGGGCCCGGGCCGGGACCGGGACCGGGACCGGGATGCCGCGGGGCGAGCCAGGAACGCGCGTCCGCGCGACGGACTGGGGCGCCCCCTGGAACGCGGTGCCCCCCGCGACCACCGCGACCCCGGCGACCCCCGTGACCCCGGCGAGCCCGGCGACCCCCGTGACCCCCGTGAGCCGACCTGGCCCGACGGGGTCGCGCTGAGCCCGCAGGACGCGCTGGAGGCCGCGCAGCGGCTCCTGGACGAGGGACGGCCATTTCACGCCCATGAGGTGCTGGAGGCGTCCTGGAAGACGGCGCCGCCCGCCGAACGCGACCTATGGCAGGGACTTGCCCAGCTAGCCGTCGGCCTGACGCACGCGCTGCGCGGCAACGCCGGCGGCGCGGTGGCCCTGCTGCGCCGGGGGGCCGCCCGGGTCGGCCAGTATCAGGCCAGCCAGCACGGGGCCAGCCAGCACGGGGCCGCCCAGCACGGGGCCGCCCAGCACGGGATCGACGCGGCCGGGCTCGCCGCGGCGGCGACTGGCCTTGCTGCCCGGATCGACCGGGACGGCCTCAGCGGCCTGACACCCAGCGACCTTCGCCTGGAGCTGCGCCGCTCATGATCACCACCGTTATTCCGCGAACACCGCGGCACGGTCGTGCTCATGGAAGCCGGCGGCGGCGGGCTAGGCCTGGCACGCCTGGGTGGACACCGGCACCGTGGCGTGCTCGCCGGCGGTCACGTCGCTGGATACCTCGGCGGCCGTCAGCGCGTAGCCGGTCATCTTCAGGGAGGTGGCCGCCGCGAACACCACTCCGTAGACCTGCCCGCCCGGGGTCAGCAGCGGGCCTCCGGAGTTGCCCGGCTGGACCAGCGCCCTGATCGGGTAGATCTGCCGTCGTACCTGCGAGTTCTGGTAGATGTTCGGGCCGATGGCCGACTCGGCGGCGTCGAGCCGGGCCGCGCCCACCGTGAACGCGTGATCGAGCGGATAGCCGGCGACGATGGCGCTGGCGCCGAAGCTGGCCGGCCCGGCGAACGTCAGCGGGGGCGCGGTCAGTCCCGGCACGTCCAGCACCGCGAGGTCGCGCTGCGGGTCGTAGAGCACCACCGTGGCCTGGTACTGGCGACCCAGCCGGGTCAGGACGTCCTGTCTTTGGGTGACGCCGGCGACGACGTGCGCGTTCGTTAGCACGTGGTCGGCCGAGATGACGAAACCCGAGCCCTCGATCTGGCGCGAGCAGCTAGGCGCGATGCCCGTGACCTTCACCACGCTGTCCCGCGCGAGGAACAGCCCTCGCGATTTCAGCACAGCCGGATCTGGCGGGGGAACGGCCAGCGCGCTCTCGGCCCCGAGCGCACTGAAGACCTGCGTGTAGGGCCCGCTGGTCAGCAGCCGGCGCAGCGGCGGGAAGCCCGGCAGGGTCAGGGCACTGCGCGGGACCAGCCCGTCGACGGCCTTGAGGACGGCAGAGTCGTTGACCTGACCCGAGATCTCCGGGAACGGCGAATAAGCGACAAATGAGCCGATCAGCCAGGCCACCAGGAGAACGGCGGCGACGTTGACCGCGGCGCCGCCCAGAGAGTCCAGGAACGTGGCGGGCCGGCCCCGCATGCGCGACCGGACGGCGACACCCAGGCCGGAGGCGATCACCATGCCGACGACCGCCGCGGAGAAGACGACCAGGATGGCGACGAAGGCCTGCCACGGCAGGCTGCTTGCCAGGGCGCGGGAGATCTGCGGAGCGAAGATGGCACCGACGGCGACACCGCCGATAAATCCGGCGAAGCTGAGCACGCCAATGATGAAGCCCTGGCGGTATCCGGCGACCGCGAAGGCAGCGGCCAGCACGATGAGTATCAGGTCCAGCAAGTCACCCGGCACTTGCTCAAGATATAGGGCCGCGGGAGCCCGGCAAGCCGACCTGGCGACGCCCGGTCAGGCCCTCGGCGCGCTCGGCGCAGGGTCCGCGGGGCCACCGCCCGGTGCCGCGAGGGTCTGCGGCGGCAGCATGGTCACCCGGCCCGCGTCCCAGGGCACCTCCCAGCCGCCGAGGGCCAGCAGTCGGTCCAGGACAAGGCCGGTAAAGCCCCAGATCAGCATGTCGGCGGCCCGGAACGCGGGTCCGGCCTGGCCCGACGGATACCGCACCGTCAGCCGGTTCGCCGGATCGGCCAGATCGGCGACCGGCACCCGGCAGACCGCCGTGACTTCATCGGGATCGCCGGGACCGACCGGGCCGGGCTGGCGCCACCAGGCCAGGACCGGGGTCACCGAGAATCCGCTCCGGGCGATGAACAGCTCCGGCAGGACCGTTAGCACGTCGACCGCGGCCGGATCCACGAGTGCCTCCTCGGCGGCCTCGCGCAGGGCGGCCGGCACCGGGCCGCCGTCGGCGGCGTCGATGGCCCCGCCGGGGAAGGCTGGCTGGCCCGCGTGCCGGCGCAGCCACGGGCCCCGCTGCACCAGAAGCAGGTCGGGACCGGCCGCTTCCTCTCCGAACAGGATGAGGACGGCCGACCGGCGGCCGCCCGAAGGCGGCGGGATCAGCGCGTCGGGAACGGCCATCCGCGTGGCGGCGGCCGCGAGGCGGGTCAGCCAGCCGGGAGCCCGCGGGCCGTCGTCCGCCGGCGGCATCACGAGAACGGGCCCGCCTTGACGAGCTTGCGCGCCGACGCCTCGTCGGTGGGGCCCTCGCCGAAGGACGGGCACAGCGCGCCGACGCCGCACGCACCGCAGGCCGGCTTGCGGGCGTGACAGACCCGCCGTCCGTGCCAGATCAGGCGGTGCGACAGCATCGTCCAGTCCGAGCGCGGAAACATGGAGCCGACCTCGTGCTCGACCTTCACCGGGTCCTGCTCGGTCGTCCAGCCGAATCTGCGCGATAGCCGGCCGAAGTGGGTGTCGACGGTGATCCCCGGCACGCCGAAGGCATTGCCGAGGACCACGTTGGCGGTCTTGCGTCCGACCCCCGGCAGCGTGACCAGGTCACCTAGCCTGCCGGGCACCTCGCCGCCGAACCGGTCGCATAGCGCCTGGCCCAGGCCGATGATGGCGTTGGTCTTGGCGCGGAAGAACCCGGTGGACTGGATGATCTTCTCCAGCTCGGCGCGGTCGGCGGCGGCATAGTCCGCGGCCGTGTGATAGCGCGCGAACACCACGGGCGTGACCATGTTGACCCGCTTGTCCGTGCACTGCGCGGACAAGATGGTGGCCACGAGAAGCTCCAGCGGCGTGCCGAAATCGAGCTCGATGTGCGCGTCCGGGTAGAGCAGGGCCAGCTCGCGGTCGATGCGGCGGGCCCGGCGGACCAGCGCGGTCCGGGACGGTGCCGCCACGGCGGACGCCGCCTTAGCTAGGGCTAGCCGGGATGGGGGCAATGTGGGCACCGGCCTAGCCTATGCACCCGCGATGCCGCCGGCGTCCACGACGAGGCGCCGGCGTTCGGCCAGGCCAGTTCGGGCTTGCCGGACGACGGGTGGCACCCAGGCGATAGTCTTGCTGGTGGTCCCGGTCAGATGGCGAGTGGCAGAGGCCGCCACCATGATTCCTGGCCCGGGGGGGTACCGCCAGCACCGCCACCGTCCGCAGGGGGAGGTCCACCTGCGGGCTAGCGGCGGCATGGCAGTCGGGATACGTCGAGCCACAGTCGGGACGACCTCATGCGAATGCCAAGGACAGCCGCCGGGTCGGCAGCCTCCGCCGGGGCGGCTTCCGCGGCTTCCGGAGCGGCTGCGAACGGCGCCGCCGCTACAGCTGGCCGCGATAACGCCAACGGCGCGGCCGCCGCCGACCAGCCGGCCGGCCCGGAGGCCGGAGGCGAGTCCCGCGATCCGGGCCATGCCCGGCCCCGGCGGCGCCCGCCCGCCGGGTGGAGCCCGCTAGGATTCCTGCGGCTGCACTGGCTGGCCGCCCTGCTGCTGGTCGCCGGCCTGGGCCTGCGCGTGCTGGTGCAGTTCTCTTACTCCCCGGCCCTGCTCTACATCGACTCGGTGAAGTATCTGTACGGGGCCTGGCCCGGCGCGGACCCGCTCGGCTACGACCTGCCGCTGAAGGCGATCTTGCTGGTGGGAAACCTCAGCCTCGTCGAGGCGGTGCAGCACCTGCTCGGCCTGGCGATGGCGGTGACGCTGTACGCGCTGCTGCTGCGCCGCGGGGTGCAGCGCTGGCTGGCCGCTCTGGCCATCGGGGCAGTGCTGCTGGATGCTTATCAGCTGGAGATGGAAGCCACCATCATGCCGGATGTGTGGTTTGAGGCCCTGATCGTGACCGGCCTGGCGGTCCTGCTCTGGCGACCCCGCGTGACCGTGCGGGCGTGCGTGCTGGCCGGCGTCATCCTGGGCCTGTCGGCCACCGTCCGCCAGGTGGGCGAGGCTCTCATCGCCCCGGCCCTGGTCTTCGTGCTGGCCGGGGCGGGCGGGTGGCGGCAGGCGATCAGGAAGTCGGCAGCGATCAGCGTCGCATTCGCGGTGCCGATCCTGGCCTACTGCTCGGGCTCGTATGCCCTCACCGGTAATTTCTGGCTGTCCCGCAACGGTGCCCAGGCGACCTACGGCCGGATGGCCGCCCTGGCGGACTGCGCGACGCTCAGGCTGCCCTCCTATGAGAAGCCGCTGTGCCCAGACCCGCGCCAGCAGGCGGCCGGCCCGGACTGGCTCGACCACTCGCTGCACTCGCCGCTGCGCAACTACGTCGCGCCGGCAAACCTGGACCGGGGCCATATCATCTCGGACTTCAACCACCGGGTCCTGGTTCAGCAGCCGCTGCGCGTGCTGGGCCGGATCTCCGGCGACGTCACGAAGCTGTTCGCCGTGGCCAGGACCACGAGCCCCGGCGACACGCCGATCTCCCGCTGGCAGTTCCACACGACCTACCCGCACTACCTGCCCACGGTCTACACCGACCAGCAGGGGACGGTCATCTTCGCCCTCAAGCTGGCGGTAGCGGGCGGTCCCACGATCTTCCGCAAGCTCGACGCCTCCATGGGCGGTAACTCCCAGGTCTGGGCGCCGGGGACGCGATTCCTGCGGCGTTATCAGCTCTACGGCGGGTATGCGCCCGGACCGCTGATGCTGCTGGCCGTGCTGGCCGGCCTGGCCGGCTCACTGACCATCTTCCGCCGCCGGGCGAGCTTCGCTCAGCGGCAGCTCGCGCTCGGCGCGCTGCTGCTGTTCAGCACCGGAGCCGCGGTCCTGCTCGTGTCGGATCTCTTCGAGTTCAGCTGGCGCTACCAGCTGCCGGGCCTGGTCACGCTGCCCCCGGCGGGCGCGCTCGGCGTCGCGGCCGCGCTCCGGTTCGCTAGACGCCGCAAGAGCTCACGCATCGCGGACTCCGCCCGGCAGGAACCACGGATAACGGCACGAGCCGGGTAACTCTGGCGCGCCGGCTGTCACAGCCAGCCGCGACGGCGGAACAGCGTATACAGGCCGGCCACGGCGAGCACCTCGCTGCCGATCCCGAGAATCAGGAAGGCCCCCAGGCCGCCCATGCGCACGACGAGCCAGGAGAAGTTCTGGCCGAAGAAGCCGGTCAGGAACGAGAGCGGCAGGAAGACCGTGGCGATGATCGTGAGCTGCTTCATCACCTGGTTGAGCTTGTTGGACACCATCGACAGGTAGGCGTCCATGCCATTGCTCAGCAGATCGCGGTAGCTGTCGATGAGGTCGCTGATCCGGATGACGTGGTCGTACAGATCCCGGAGGTAGGGGTCGCTGTCGGCGGTCTTGCCGGGCAGTTCGACGACGCCGGACAGCAGCGCGGCCATCACGTCGCGCTGCGGCGACACCAGCTTGCGCACGCCGACCAGCCAGCGCTGCATCCGGAGCAGGTCCTCGAGCTCGTCCTTGCTGGGACTGACGAAGATCCGCTCCAGCAGCCCGTCGATCCGGTCATCGAGATCGGACAGCGGCGGGAAGAAGCTGTCGATCATGCTGTCCAGGATGTGGTGCAGCATGATCAGCCGGACCGGCCGGGCCCCGGACGGCCCCTCCCCGCCGGTGACGGCCAGTTGCGCCCTGACCTGGTCGAGCACGTCACAGCCCTTCTTGCGGACGGTGACCAGGAAGCGCTCGGAATAGAAGGCGTGCACCTCGGTGAGGGAACCGAGCACCGAGGTAGCCGCATAGCTCACGATGTAAACGACCTCGCCGAAGCTCTCGGCCTTGGGCCGCTGCCCGAACTCGCCGACATCGTCCATGGCGACCGGATGGAAACCGAAGACATCGCGCAGCATCGCCGTGGTGTCGTCATCGACGCCGTGCAGGTCCAGCCAGAGCAGGCTGCCCTGGTTCAGGGCCTGCACGGCCGCTGCCCGGTCAGCCGGAACCGATGAGCCATCGACGCTGACTACGTATCCGTCCACGGCCGTATCGTCCCAAGCCCGCCTGCCCGGTGTCCCGGCAAGGCCAGATCGGCGCGCCCGCTTACATGTCGCGCAGCTTGATGTACCGCTTCAGGTCAGGCGCGGCCTGCACGATCACCACGACCACCACCGCCAGCACGGCCAGCTTGATCAGCTTGGAGACCAACGTTTTCCCCTTTTTCCTCATGCCTGTCACCTGCCCGGAGGTAGCGGCTCGACTTCGTCCGGAGCGAAATACAGGAACCGGCCGTGACTACGCTGCAGGTCAGCCGCTGGGTCGTCGACCAGGGTCACGGCCAGGTGAACCTGGCCGTCCACGTCCTGCAGGACGGCTTCCACGACGGCCTCGCGCCCGACCAGGAAGATGTCCTGAGCGTCGGCCCGCCGGGTCCCGGGCCGCATCAGCACGTGGCTGTCGCGCGCGATGCGCACGCCGTCCACGAGCACGTGATCGGTCTCCGGGGATACCGAGGTGTCCGAGCCGGGATCCCACCAGGGCACCGCCGGATCGGCAGGCGGCGGGACCGCGGCCGCCGTGACCCGCGCGCCCGCCGGCGCCGACCGCAGGTACCTGATGGCGCCGTGCATGCGCTCCAGCATCTCTGGCGGCAGGTCGTCCAGGCGGTCCATCAGCTGCGCGACACGGCTGTCCGTCGCGCGGGCCTCCCGTTTCTCCGCGTCGGTCAGGGCCAGCGTGCGCAGCGTCAGGATCTCGTCGATCTCGGTAGCGTCGAACAGGTCCCCGGCGCTCTCCGCCGCGATCTCCGGGTGGTCATAGAGGATGACCGGGGAGGAAAGCATCAGTTCACGGCAGTCCTCCGGGCCCGCCAGCACCGGCCAGGTGCCGACGTTCTCGCAGTCGGCCACCGCCGCCGCGGCCCACTCCGGCGGATCGGTCATGGACAGGAATGTCCCGCCCGGCACGCCGATGAGCGCATGCGCGGCGATCAGGGCGCACCGCAGGCCGTCGTCCCTGGTCCGCGGCGCGGTCGCCGGCACCGAGGCGTTTTCCAGCCGGATGCGCAGCCGGAGCGCCTGATACGGGCCCGCGACGCGCTCGGCATGGATCCTGAGAACCCCGTCCAGCGCCGCCCAGCTACGGATCAGCCGGCCGGCCAGGCGGCCGCTGGCGTCCGCGAGGTCCTCGGCGGTCTCGCCGGAGCCGACCTGAAACTCCAGGTTATTGTCCGCGCCCAGCAGCGCGCCGACCGGAACCGTCACCTGCTGCTCCCGCTCGGCGGCCTCGTTCCAGCAGGTGTACTCGGTCCCGTCGACGTAGAGGGCACCCACGTCGCGCAGCTCGCCGCTCTCCGGACAGACGCCCTGCACCACCCGTTGCTGCAGCTGCAGGAACCGGACCAGGACGCGCACCTGCGCGTCGTCGGGACACTCCAGCAGGCACTCGGTCTGGCTGGCCGAGCTCTCGTGCGGGTCAATCTCGCCGTAAGCGGGCGGCATCAGGACGCCGAACTGGAACCTGACCTGGTTCTTCTGCGCTGACTGGCGATAGGGGTACAGCAGGTATCCCTCGTACAAGATGGCATCCGCCACCCGGCGCGCGTGCGCCAGGTGCTCGGGGTTAAGCCTCATGGCAGCCGCTCCGCCGCCCGTGGTCCCTCAGCCGCCCGTGGTCCCTCAGCCGCCTCGCCCAGCAGTTGGAGCAACGTGGCCTCCCAGGTCGGAAGCGCCCGTTCAGTCTTATAGCGCTGCAACTCGTCGAAGGTATGCGCGCTGACCTTGAACCAGGCGCTGTTCGGGAAGTGCGCGTCGATGGCCTGCCGCCACACAGCTAGCGGCAGCCGGTAGCTGGCCTCCTTGCTCCACGGCACCTGCTGGACCGACAGCCTGCCTTCAGAGGTGCCGAAAATCGTGCCGCTGAACAGCAGCAGCAACGGGACCTCGCCGTCCTCCAGCCCGGCGAAGTACCGGGTCGCGCCGATCTCCAGGTCATAGGTGAGGGGAATCGGCAAGTCCAGCTCGGTGCTGCCGGTAAAGCCCGGCACCATGATCGAGACGTTCGCGAACTGAACCGGCCTGAGGGTGTCCGCCCAGCGCTGCGTCTCGCCGAACAGGTCGCTGAGCCGCTGCGCCTCGGCGTCGGAGTAGTGCCGCCGGGCGGGCTCGATCCGGATCTGGCAGCGCAGGGCGATGGCCTCCACCCGCTGGCCGGTCGTCTCGCTGATCCGCAGCACCAGCGTCATGGCGGGGACGACCGCGTACTTGTCGGCGCGAGCGCCCACGCAGTGGAAGACAAGCTCGGTCAACTCACGCCTCCCAGGCCAACCTGAGGGTGCGGCGCCTCGGGGTGCAGCGTCCTGGAACGGGAGCGCACCTTGTCGAGGAAGTCGGTGATGCTCGCCCGGGCCTCCGCGCCGCCGTCGAAGCCACGCCAGTGCAGCCGCATCCGGCCGGCGAGCTCGTAGCAGGCGTCGATCGGCACGACGAAGTACTCCACCCCGCTCACCCCGCTCACCCCGCTCACCCCGCTCGTGCCGGCGTCGGTCCGGCAGATCAGGGCTGCCTCGACGTCCGGGGCGGCCTCGCCGAGCAGCGGGTACTCCCGCGTCAGCTGCTCCCACGCCGCCAGGTCCAGGATGCACTCGGTGACGCCGGCCGGGCTGGGATAGAAGCCGACCACCCGGTCCGCGCTAGAGCTCTGGAGAAAGAACGCGAGCCCTACCGGTATCTCCAGCTGATCCCACTGGGCGGCCGTGAGCGACCGCTCCGGATCGGTCAGGTATCGGTCGGGCACCGCCCGATACCGGCCGCGACCTGCACTGGACTGGGTGAACAACAGGTAGCAGGCCCGGCAAGCGCATACAAGGGTCGATGACTCCAGGTCGGCGACATGGCCGTGCTCGGCGGGCACCTCGGCGGCGCACAGCTCGCACCGCTCGGCGTCCGGCGTGGCGGGCGCACCCCACGCAACCCCGATACCGGGCAGCCCGGCGGGAGGCGCAGGAGACGCCGGGGGCGCGGACGGCGCCGGGGGCGCGGACGGCGCGGCGGTCGCCGCGTGGGCCGCGCCCTGGGCCTGGGCCTGGGCCTGGGCCTGGCGGACGAACCGCCGCAGGCCCTGGGCTCCGGTCGGCCGCCGCGGGCCTGTCACGACCGCGCCGTCTCGGGCATCGCCACCCGGACGCCCTGGCTGTCGGCGAGCAGCGGCAGCGGATCCAGGTGCGCCGCCGGGTCATCGATCCCCCGGCCGGCCAGCCGCACGTTATACCGGGTGCCGCAGCCCGGGCAGGTCAGCTCCTCGCGGTCGAGCCTTCCGTCGGCCATGGCGGACCCGCATGACGCGCAGGCGTCCAGGTACGCATACAGCGTGCCGCGAACCGCGCAGACCAGCACGGCGGTCCCGCCGGCGGACGCGCTCACCGGCCGCGAGCTGGGCGGCCCGATGTTCGGCAGCGTGATCCAGCCAGCGCCGGCGGCCGCTTCCCCGGCCGTGGCCGGGTCAGTGAGGTCACCGCCGGCATCGGGCGGCCGGCGGCCGATCTGCAGCAGGCTCGGCTCCGGTGCCGCGGTCATGCCCTCGACCACGACCTCGGCAACCTCGGGCGCGGCGTCCTCGACGGCACTGCGGATGGCCAACTGCACCGTTACCGTCGACGACGGGCAGCCGTGACAGCTGCCCTCCAGTCGCAGCCGCGCCACGCCGTCGGCCGTTACGCCTAGGTACTCCACGCCGCCGGCGTGCGAGCCCAGGTAGGGCCGGACCCGGTCCAGGGCCCGCTGGATCCTGGCGTCCACATCCAGCGGGTGCAGGTCATGCAGCAGCAGCAGGCCTTCCACCTGGGGGTCATCGGCCAGCCTGGCCAGCACCGCCGCGCCCGCCGGGCCCTCCTGCGCGAGCACCGCGACGATCCGGGCCAGGCCGTCGCCGTAGAGACCGACGAGGAGCCCCACCAGTTCCTCGGCAGCCTCGGCGGCGTGAACCTGGGCTGCGCCGCCGAAGCCTGCGCCGCCGAAGCCGCCCGACCGGAGCCCGTCGAGCAGTTCCTCGACCCGGGCGCCCACATTCGCCGCGCCGGTCATGTGGACAGGGTCACTGCCGACATCGGCGAGTGCACCTTCTCCAGGGCCTTGCCATTGCCGAGATACATGTGCACTCCGCAGGGCAGGCACGGGTCGAAGCTGCGCACCGCGCGCATGATGTCGATGCCCTTGAACTGGTCGGGCGGATTCTCCTCGAAGATCGGCGTGTTCTGCACCGCGTCCTCGTACGGACCCGGCGTGCCGTAGCTGTCGCGGACGCTGGCGTTCCACGGCGTCGGCGGGTACGGGTGGTAGTTCGCGATCTTGCCGCCGCGGATCACCATGTGATGCGAGAGCACGCCGCGCACGGCCTCGGTGAATCCGCAGCTGTTGGCCTCGTCCGGCACCGAGAAGGGCTCCCAGGTCTTGGTGCGCCCGGCCCGGATCTCGGCCAGCGCCTGCTCCATGAAGTACAGCGCGCAGGCGGCGGCGTAGGCCTGGAAGTAGGTCCGCGCCCGGTCCCGCTCGATCGCGTTGGACAGCGGCCTGCCCTCCTTATCCACCGGGATCGTCCACTCGAAGCTGACTTCGGGCCTGGTCACCGTGCGCGGCAGGTTGATCTGCACGCTGTGGCCGGTGGACTTGACGTACCCGAAGTCCACGAGGCCGCCCAGCGCGGTGGCCCACAGCCGGGCCAGCGGCCCGCCGCCGGTGTCGGCGGCCAGGTAGTTCGTGCCGTCGAACCATCGCGGCGACATGACCCAGCTGTACTTGTCATCGAAGTTCCGCTTCTGCGGCCGCGGGATCGTGTGCTGATTCCACGGGTGCCTGCTGTCCACCGGATTGCCCAGCGGATCGCGGGTCACGAACATCTCCTGGCCCTCCCAGTCCTCATAGAACGAGGAGCCCAGCAGGATCCGGATGCCGAGGTTGATCTCGACCAGATCGTTGGTCACGAGCTGGCCATCGCGGATAACGCCGGGGGTCACGAACATCTTGCGACCCCAGTCCGTCATGTGGTCGTACCGGAAGTCGCAGTGGTCGGGATCGTTGAAGCTCCCCCAGCAGACCAGGTCCGCACGGCGGCGGCCGACCTCCTCATAACCGGGCAGTGCCTCGTAGAAGAAGTCGAACAGGTCGTTATGCATCGGCACGACGCGCTTCATGAACTCGACATAGCGCATGAGCCGCGTGAGGTAGTCGGTGAACAACTGCACCGTCGGTGTGGTCCCGACGCCACCGGGATAGAGCGTGGAGGGATGCACGTGCCGCCCCTCCATCAGGCAGAACATCTCCCGGGTCGAGCGAGAGACCTGCAGCGCCTCGCGGTAGAACTCGCCTTCCAGCGGGTTCAGGGACTTCATGATGTCGCCGATGGTCGCGTAACCGTGCTCGCCGGCGTGCGGCGCAGGGGTGGTCTTGGCCCGCTCCAGGACACCCGGATTGGTCTCGCCGACCATCCGCTCGCAGAAGTCCACGCCGACCAGGTTCTCCTGGAAGATGTTGTGGTCGAACATGAACTCGGCGGCCTCACCCAGGTTGATGATCCACTCGCCGAGGTGCGGGGGCCGGACGCCGTAGGCCATGTTCTGCGCGTACACCGAGCAGGTCGCGTGGTTGTCGCCGCAGATGCCGCAGATCCGGCTGGTAATGAAGTGCGCGTCCCGCGGGTCCTTTCCCTTCATGAAGATGCTGTAGCCGCGGAAGATCGACGAGGTGCTGTGGCACTCCACGACTTTCTTCTGCTTGAAGTCAATCTTGGTGTAAATGCCCAGGCTGCCGACGATTCTGGTAATCGGGTCCCAGGCCATCTCGACCAGGCTGGAGTCTTGGGCCGTCGTCATCGCTCATCTCCCCTGTTAAGGACGTGGCTGCCTGCGCAGGCGCCGACGCCGGTCACCGTCACCAGGTCTTCTGGTAGCCCGTCAGAAGCTCGTCGCCCTTCTTGCGCCACTTCGGCTCCTCGTCGGCGGTCCTCGCCGTGAAGCCGCGCAGCGTGCGGATCACCGTGCCGTACAGCATGCTCGCGGTGGACGAGACCTTGGCGCCGGGCGGCTCGTCCATGAACGGCATGAACTTGTCCGGGAAGCCCGGCATCGTGCAGGCGATGCAGATGCCGCCGACGTTCGGGCAGCCGCCGACGCCGTTGATCCAGCCACGCTTGGGAACGTTGCATTTCACGACCGGGCCCCAGCAGCCGAGCTTCACCAGGCACTTGGGCGAGCCGTACTCGCCGGCGAAGTCGCCCTGCTCGTAGTAGCCGCCGCGGTCGCAGCCCTCGTGCACCGTCGCCCCGAACAGCCAGGTGGGCCGCAGCGCCTCGTCCAGCGGGATCATCGGGGCCTGGCCGGCCACCTGGTACAGCAGGTAGAGGATCGTCTCCGACAGGTTGTCCGGGTGCGTGGGGCAGCCGGGCACGCAGACGATCGGCAGGCCGGCCTTCGAGCGCCAGTCCCAGCCCAGGTAGTCCGGGACGCCCATGGCACCGGTCGGGTTGCCGGCCATCGCGTGGATCCCGCCGTAGGTGGCACAGGTTCCCGCGGCCAGGATGGCCGTGGCCTTCGGGGCCAGCCGGTCGAGCCACTCGTTGGTCGTCATCGGCTGGCCGGTGGCCGGATTATTGCCGAAGCCGCACCAGTAGCCCTCTTCCTTGATGGCCTCGTTCGGGATCGAGCCCTCGACGACGAGCACGAACGGGTCCAGTTCGCCGCGGTCGGCCTTGTGCCACCACTCGATGAAGTTGTCGGCCCCGGTCTCCGGGCCGCACTCGAAGTCGATCAGCGGCCAGTGCACGGCGACCTTGGGCAGCCCCGGCAGGGCGCCGAGCACGATCTCCTCGATGCTCGGCTGGGTAGCGGCCGTCAGGGCGACGGAGTCGCCGTCGCAGCCGAGGCCGCCGTTCATCCAGAGGATGTGCACGACGGGCTCGTCGGTCTTGGCCGGTGATGTGGCGGTCTGGATGTCAGCGGCCATGGCGAGGCCACCTCCTCGCTTCTGGATCGTAACTGCGACAGACACTGCCGAAAGTGGTACCGCGGGGGGCGCGGAAGGCACGGTGCCAGCACGCGGCGCACGAGGCGCACGCGCGGCAGACGGTGCAGCCGCGGCCACCCATCACTAAGCGCCGGGCGACCAGGGCCCTGCGAGACGGCGCTTCAGCGCCGAAGCGGTAGAACAAGACGCACCTCACCCTCGGTGATGCGCAGACGCCGCCACTCTAGACCCGCTACGGCCCGCCTACAAGACTGAACAGTCAGTTCACAAGACAGATATGTCCTATCGTGGGACACCCTGCGCTTACCCTGCGTTCACCCCGCGCTGGGCCGGTCATACCCAGCCGAGCTGCATCGCAGTCATCGCGACGCCACTGCGGCGACTGAAACCAAGAGGGGGTTTCCCGGCGTGTCGGCCAGCACGTACCCTGGCTGCAGCCCTGCCGTAGTGCAGCGGGGTGGCGGCCAGAGGAGACGGACCAGTGGCGGAGCCCGGGTACGGTGCCCAGGGGAGCCCGATCGAAGTCGTTCCTGTCGTGGTCCTGTCTCAGGTATTCACCGCACGGCCGTCGTCGATCCCGGATATCAGGGACTTCGTGCGGCGCTGCCTGGCCGAGTCGCCGCTGACCGACCAGGGCAGCCGCGAGGTTAGCGAGACCGTGTTCCGCGCGCTGCTGGACGCGGCCGGCCCGACCGGCTCCATCCAGGTCGCCTTCCGGATCTTCCCCGAGCATGTCGAGGTGGACGTCCTCCATTCGGAGACCGCGATCCAGCCGCCCACGGTGCCCGGGCCGCCGGTCTCGATGGTGCAGCCAGTCCAGGTCGGCCACCCTGGCCACCCTGGCCACCCTGGGCACTCTGGCCGCAATCTGCAATCCGTCCGGCAGGCCCAGCCCGCCGGGCCGGGTGCCGCGCCGGACGGCCATCCGCGCTCGGCTGACGCGGCCGCCGCCCCTGCACAGCCCGGCCGCTCCGAGACGTTCGCGGAGTGGATGTCGAGCGCGCTGCGCCGGGAGGGCCTCACGCAGGAAGCCGCCGCCCGGCAGCTCGGCGTGTCGGTCAAGACCGTCAGCCGGTGGGTCGGCGGCGCGACCGAGCCCCGGATGCGCGACCTTCGGCGCATTCAGGAGGTATTCGGTGAGGTGCCGCTCCCCTGAAGGGGAAATGCCGGTGCCGGATTACCTTGTCCGGACATCTGGTCAGACGTGTCCTGCCAGAACGCTAGGCGTCCCGCTAGACGTCCCCCCACATGTGTCCTACGGTGCTGCTATGGCGATTCACGCAGGACGCCACTCCCTGAGTACCGAGCGTGGCCGTATTCTCTTAATGACGCTCCGCGACGGTCTGGCGGCGCAGGCTGGGCATGACCTCACCCTGGAGCCCACGCGCTGGGCGGGCGAGCTGGCGGTGGGGGATGACCTGACGCCGAAAAGCCTGGAGGTGCGGATTGACATGGGATCACTGGTCGTACGCGAAGGCACCGGCGGCCTGAAGCCGCTGACCGATCGGGACAAGCGCGAGATCGCCGTGACGGCTCGCAAGGTCCTCGCGGCGGAGCGCCACCCCGAGGCCAGCTTTACCGCCGCGAGCTTCGAGCCCGCCGCGGACGGTGGCGGCGTTATCACCGGAACGCTGACCCTCGCCGGCCGGTCCCGCCCGCTGCGCCTGCGGGTGAGCCAGGACCGGCCGGGCGACTACCGGGCGACCACGACGATCGTGCAGTCGGACTTCGGGATCAAGCCCTACTCCGCGTTCCTCGGCTCACTCAAGGTCCGCGACAGGGTGGACGTCCGGGTCGAGATATCGCTGCCCGAGACCGACTCACCCGAGGCGCAGGCATGACCTCCCCCGACACCGTGGCGGGCGGCCCCGTGGTAAGCGACCCCGTCGCCGACAGCATGGAGGTCGCTGCCCTGTTCGACCGCAGGAAGCAGCCCGTGCGCGAGCTCGCCGAGCAGGCGGGGGCTGTGGCGGCGGCCTGCCACGACATGGCCATCAGGTTCCACCGCGGCGGCAAGCTCGTGGCCTTCGGCATCGGCGGCGAGAGTACCGATGCCCAGCACGTGGCGGTGGAGTTCGTCCATCCGGTGATCGTCGGGAAGCGGGCGCTGCCCGCGATCTCGCTGACCTCGGATGTCGCGACGGTGACGGGGATCGCCGCCCGGGAAGGGGTGGCGGCGGTCTTCGCCCGTCAGCTCCGCTACCTGGGTGAGCCCGCCGACATCGCGCTCGGGATCAGCGCCGATGGCGACTGCCCGAGCGTCGCGCGCGGTCTGCAGGCCGCGCGCGACCTCGGGATGCTGACCGTCGCCCTGGTCGGCGCCGGCGGCGGGGCCATCGCCGCCAGCCCGGCGGTCGACCATGTCCTGGTCACGCGCGCGACCGATCCGCGGGTCGTCAAGGAGATTCAGGTCACTACCTATCACGTGCTCTGGGAGCTCGTCCATGTGTTCTTCGAGCACCCAGGGGCGCTCGAAGGAGTGCTGGCTCCGGGGGTAGTGGCATGACCGCCGCCGACTCGCCGCAGTGCCACGACGACGTCTGTATCACCTGCTCCGACGCCGCCGTGGCCGTGCGTATCCTGCGGCTGCTCGCCGACGAGCTGGCCATCGTCGACACCGGCGCGGGCGAGGAAGAGGTGAGCGTCGCGCTGGTCACGGCGAACGTGGGCGACACGATCCTGGTGCACGCGCGGGAAGCCATCGCGGTGGTGCCGTCATGACCGCGCCGGGGGGCGCCCAGCAGGAGCACGCCGCGGGGTCGGTCGAGTCCCTGTACCCGTTCCTGTACTCGGGAAAGACAGATGTGTCGGGCGTCCTGGAGGAGGTTCGGGCGTCGACCGTGGCCAAGGCGGAGGAGATCCTCGAGCTGCGCAGGGCCGTGCGCGACGCCGACGGCGGGCGGCTGCTGGCCTGCGCCCGGGAGATGGCCGGCCGGTTCGCCGCGGGCGGGCGCCTGCTGGCGTTCGGGAACGGCGGCAGTGCCACCGACGCCCAGCAGATCGTGACGACGTTCCTGCATCCAGGCGGCACCGCGCGGCCGCTGCCGGCGCTCGGGCTGGCCAGCGACCCCGCCGTGCTCACCGCGCTGTCCAACGACATCGGCGTCGACGTGGTCTTCGCCCGGCAACTGGCGGCCTTCGGCGGCAAGGCCGACATAGCCGTCGGCCTGTCGACCAGCGGCAACTCGGAGAACCTGCTACGGGCGTTTGACGAGGCCAGCAGGCGCGGCATGCTCACGGTCGGCATCGCCGGCTACGCGGGCGGCAAGATGGCCGAGCTGGACAGCATTGACTACCTGTTCGTCGCGCCATCGGCGTCGGTGCACCGGATCCAGGAAGTGCAGACGACGATGTACCACGCGCTCTGGGAGCTGTGCCAGCGCGCCATCGGCCCGGAACCGGCCGCGCGCCCGCAGGAGGCGGCGCCATGACGAGCCGGGTGCTGGTCGCGGGGATCGGCAATATCTTCCTCGGCGACGACGGCTTCGGGTCGGAGGTAGCGGCGCGTCTCGCCCGCGTCGACCTGCCCGCGGGCGTGCGGGTCGTCGACTACGGCATCAGGGGCATGCACCTGGCCTACGACCTGGCGAACGGGTTCGACGCGGCCATCCTGATTGACGCGACCCCGCGCGGCGGGGCGCCGGGCACGCTCTACCTGATCGAGCCCGACCTCGGGTCCGGATCGCCCGCGGCCACGGCCGCCGACGCGGCCGACACCGACGCGGACGACACCGACGACACCGCCGCGGCCGGCCACGCCACGGATGCTCACCCGCTGTTCGACGCGCACGGCATGCAGCCGGACGTCGTGTTCGGGATGCTAGACATGCTGGGCGGCGGCCGGCCCGGCCGGATCCTCATCGTCGGCTGTGAGCCCGCCAGCGTCGACTACGGCATGGGACTGAGCGACGCGGTGGCGGCCTCGGTCGACGAGGCCGTCCGGGTCGTGGCAGAACTCGCGGCTGACGGATGCGTCGGCTGGGCAGGAAACCAGGAGGCTGCAGCCACGGGCGCACAGGGCGCCGGCGGGAGCCCGTTATGAGTGGAGGGGTGGAGACATGTGCCTCGGCATTCCCGGTGAGGTGATCGAGTTCCTCCCCGATCAGCCCGACCTGGCCAGGGTGGACGTCAGCGGAGTCCGCAGGGTCATCAACGTCGGGCTGCTGGCCGACGATCCGCCCGAGCCCGGCGAGTGGGTGCTGATCCACGTGGGATTCGCACTATCCAAGATCGATGAGGACGAGGCCGCCGCGGCCCTGTCCTTCCTGGAGGGGATCGGGCAGGCGTACGAGGACGAGCTCGCCGCCCTGCAGGATTCGCGAATCGAATAGGAGCCTGAGCGATGCGGTTCGTAGACGAATTCCGTGATGCTGACAAGGCTCACGCGCTGGCGGCGAAGATCGCGGCGCTGTGCGAGCCGGGGCGCCAGTACAAGCTCATGGAGGTGTGCGGCGGCCACACCCACACCATCTACAAGCACGGGCTCGAGGATTACCTGCCCGAGCAGGTCACCCTCGTGCACGGGCCCGGCTGCCCGGTCTGCGTGATCCCGATGGGCCGGATGGACGACGCCATGGCGCTGGCCGCCCAGCCGGACGTCATCATGACCTCGTTCGGCGACATGATGCGCGTGCCCGGCAGTCACGGCTCGTTCTTCGACGCCAAGGCCCGCGGCACCGACATCAGGATGGTCTACTCGCCGCTGGACTCGCTCAAGATCGCCCGGAAGAACCCCGATAAGCGCGTCATCTTCATGGCCATCGGATTCGAGACGACGGCGCCCTCCACCGCGATGACCATGCTGCGCGCGGCGGCGGAGGGCCTGGGCAACTTCTCCATCTTCTGCAACCACGTCACGATCATCCCGGCGATCAAGGCGATCCTCGACTCCCCTGACCTGCGGCTCGACGGGTTCATCGGCCCCGGTCACGTGTCGACGGTGATCGGCTGCCGGCCCTATGAGTTCATCGCGCGCGACTACGGACGGCCCGTGGTGGTGGCCGGGTTCGAGCCGCTGGACATTCTCCAGTCCATCTACATGCTGATGCGGCAGCTCTCGGAGGGCCGGGCGGAAATCGAGAACCAGTACGCGCGGGTCGTGCCGTGGGACGGCAACGTGGTGGCGCTGAAAGCCATCGGCGAGACGATGGAACTGCGGCCCTACTTCGAGTGGCGCGGCCTGGGCTTCATCTCCCATTCCGCGCTCAAGGTCCGCGAGAAGTACGCGCAGTTCGACGCCGAGCGGCTGTTCTCCGTGCCCGGTGTGCGGGTCGCCGATCCGAAGGCCTGCCAGTGCGGCGAGGTGCTCAAGGGCGTGCTCAAGCCGTGGGAGTGCAAGGTCTTCGGGACCGCCTGCACGCCGGAAACCCCGATCGGCACCTGCATGGTGTCCCCCGAGGGAGCCTGCGCGGCCTACTACAACTACGGCCGGCTGACCCGGACGAGGGTGAAGGAGGCGAGCAGGTCATGACCACTGGTCACCCGAGCCAGCCCGCCACCCAGGACGGCGGCGGGCAGTCCGCCGGCTGGGTCGCCGAGGCCCTGCGCGAGCACGACGAGCAGGCCGGGCGCGAGCAGGCCCGCCCCGAGCGTCCGGGCTCGCCCCAGCCGCTGCCGGGGACGGTGCGCGAGGAACTGGTGCTCGACCGGATCGACCGGGCCCGCCGCGCGCGCCCGCGGGTGAAGGAAGAGCGGATCACCATGTCGCACGGGGCGGGCGGGAAGGCGACCCAGACGCTCATCGAGGCGGTCTTCCTCGACGCCTTCCGCAACCCGCTCCTGGAACCGCTGGAGGACGCGGCCCGGATCCACGTCAACGGCGCGCGGGTGGCGCTCACCACGGACTCCTACGTGGTCTCGCCGCTGTTCTTCCCGGGCGGCGACATCGGCGACCTGGCCGTTAACGGCACCGTTAATGACCTGGCCGTATCCGGTGCGGTGCCGCTCTACCTGTCGGCCGGCTTCATCCTCGAGGAGGGCTTCCCCGTCGCCGACCTGATCCGGATCGTCGCGTCCATGCAGGCCGCGGCGCGGCGGGCGGGCGTTCAGATCGTCACCGGCGACACCAAGGTGGTGGAACGCGGCAAGGCGGACGGCTGTTACATCAACACGGCCGGGGTCGGCGTGATCGAGCGCGCGGGGACGCTCGGCGTCGCCCAGGCCCGGCCCGGGGACGCCATCCTGGTGTCGGGGCCGATCGGCGACCACGGCGTGACGATCATGCTGGCCCGCGGTGAGCTGGACATCGAGGCCGACGTCGTCTCCGATACGGCCCCGCTGAACGGCCTGATCGCCAGCCTGCTGGCCAAGACGCCCGGGGTACGCGCCCTGCGCGACGCGACCCGCGGCGGCGTGGCCACCATCCTGAATGAGATCGCTACCGCGGCTGGCGTCGGCATTCTCGTCACCGAGGACGAGATTCCGGTCCGGCTGGAGGTGCGTGGCGCCTCCGAGCTACTCGGAATCGACCCCATGTACGTGGCCTGCGAGGGCCGGGTCGTCGTGGTGGTCGACGGCGATCAGGCGGGCCAGGCGCTGGCCGCGATGCGCGCCCATCCGCAGGGCGAGCAGGCCGCGATCATCGGGCGCGTGACCGCGGAGCCGCCGGGGATTGTCCAGCTCAAGACCGCATTCGGCGGCACCCGGATCGTCGACTTGCTCGTCGGCGATCCGCTGCCGCGCATCTGCTGACGCTACACGCGCGGAAGGGCCCGGCATAGCACCCAATCCAGGGAGGGCCACGGAGCCGCCGAGCGGGCAGGCTTAGCGAGGAAACCAGGCGCAGCGAGAAGAGAGTTAACGGAGTGCACGAGCTGGCCATCACCGAAGGCGTCATCGACGCGGTGACCGAGCGTCTGCCCGACGAGCGGATCACCTGCGTGCGCCTGGAGATCGGCGCGCTGTCGGGCGTGGTGGCGGACTCGGTGCGGTTCTGCTTCGACCTGGTCACCGAGGGAACCAACCTGGAGGGTGCCCGCCTGGAGATCACCGAGCCGCCCGGACTGTGCTGCTGCCGCGTCTGCGGCGTCAACTTCGAGCCGGACGGCCCCATTGCCATCTGCCCGTGCGGCAGCGCCGAGGTCACGGTGCTGGCCGGACAGGACCTCAAGATCACGTCAGTTCAGGTGGGATGAGACATGTGCGCCACATGCGGTTGCTCGTCGGGCGGCACGATCCGGCTGCTGGGTCCGGAGAACGGCCACGAGCACGGGTCTGGCCACGAGCACGGGCCCGGCCATGAGCACGGGCCCGGCGGGCACGACGCCCATCAGCATCCGCCGGCGGACCTGCAGACCCTGGCGGCGTCGGACGGCCCGCGGACCGTGGAGCTACAGCAGAAGGTGCTGGCCAAGAACGACCAGATCGCGCAGCGCAACCGCGCCTGGCTGGAGGACCGCGGGATTCTCGCGGTGAACCTGATGAGCTCGCCCGGCTCCGGGAAGACCACGCTGCTGGAGGCCACGATGCGCGGCCTGGCGGGCAAGGTCACCATCTCGGTCGTCGAGGGCGACCAGGAGACGGCGCTGGACGCCACCCGCATCCTCGCCGCCGGCAGCAGCGTCGTGCAGATCAACACCGGGGCCGGCTGTCACCTCGACGCGGAGATGCTGGCCAGGGCGCTGCGCTGCCTGGATCCGCAGAGCGGGTCGATCGTGATGATCGAGAATGTCGGCAACCTGGTCTGCCCGGCGCTGTTCGACCTGGGCGAGCGGGCCAGGGTGGTGCTCGCGTCGGTGACCGAGGGCGCTGACAAGCCGCTCAAGTACCCGCACATGTTCCGGCAGGCCGACCTGGTCCTGCTCAACAAGATCGACCTGCTGCCCTACGTGGACTTCGATGTCCGCGAGTACGCCTCCGGGCTGCGGAAGGTGACGCCGGACGCGCTGCTGCTGCAGGTGTCGGCCACCACCGGGGACGGCATGGACACCTGGTACGACTGGCTGCGCCGCCGCACCCCCGTCCCCAGCGAGTAGCGTCCGGTCAGCTCGGCCGCAGGCGGTCCTGCGCTGCGGCCACCACGGCCTGGCCGAAGCTGATCCCGCCGTCATTGCACGGCACGCGGCGGTGGACCAGCACCCGGAACCCGCGACCGGCCAGCAGCGCGATGACCCGCTCGGTCAGCAGCAGGTTCTGGAACACCCCGCCAGACAGCGCCACCGTGTCCAGGCCATGCCGGTCGCGCAGCGTCAGGCAGACCTGCTCGATGGCCGCGGCGACGCCGTTATGGAACCTGGCCGCGATGACCGGCCCGCTGATGCCGGCCGCCAGATCGGCGACGGCCGCCGCGACAAGGTCGGCCCCGGCCACCCGCAGGGGCGGCCCGTCGGCCACTGCGGCCGGGTAGCTGCCGCGCTCGCTGACCTCGGCCAGTTGCTCCAGTTCGATGGCCGCCTGACCCTCGTAGCTGATCGCGTCCCGCACGCCGAGGATGGCCGCGACGGCATCGAACAGGCGCCCGGCGCTGGAGGTGACTGGCGCGTTGATGCCGCGCCGGGCCATCGTGAGCACCGCGGACCAGGATCGCTGGTTGCGCGCGATGACGTCCAGGTCCCCGGGCGGCCCGGCCGGGTAGGCGGCGGCCAGGTAGCTGGCGGCCATCCGCCAGGGCTGCCGGATGGCGGCCGCGCCGCCCGGCATCGGCACCGGCTCGAGGTGGCCGGCGCGCACGAAGCCGGCCAGATCGGCGACCAGGAACTCGCCGCCCCAGATGGTGCCGTCGGTGCCGTAGCCGGTGCCGTCGAACGCGACGCCGATGACCGGTCCCCGCTCGCCGTTGTCGGCCAGGCAGGACGCGATGTGCGCGTGATGATGCTGGACGCCCGCGAGCGTCAGGTCCGGCGGGCCGGCTTCGGCTAGCCCCGTCGCGTACTTGGTGGACAGGTAGTCGGGATGCAGGTCATGGGCGACGACCTGCGGCTCGATGTCGAATAGCCGCCGGAAGTGCGCGATCCCCTCGGTAAACGAGCGCAGCGTCTCGGCGTTCTCCAGGTCGCCGATGTGGTGCGAGACGAACGCGTGCCCGCCGGCGGCGAGGCAGAAGGTGCTCTTGAGCTCGGCGCCGCAGGCGAGCACCGGCCGGGGGAAGGTGACCGGGACCGGCAGCGGCTCCGGCACGTAGCCGCGCGACCGCCGGAGCACCGACTCGCGGCCGCCGAAGGCGCGCACGACCGAGTCGTCGGTCCTGATGTGGATGGCCCGATCGTGCGTCAGGAAGGCGTCCGCGATCGGGGCCAGCCGCTCCAGCGCGTCGGCGTCCCGGTAGGCGATCGGCTCGTCGGAGACGTTCCCGCTCGTCAAGACGATGGGCGCGGCGAGCTCGCCCAGCAGGAGGTGGTGCACCGGGGTGTAAGGGAGCATGATCCCGAGCTGCCGATTCCCCGGCGCCACCGACGGCGCGACGCCGTCCCCGCCGGGCCGGCGCGGCAGCAGGACGATCGGCCGCCGCGGACTGGCCAGCAGGGCCGCCGCGGCGTCATCCACCTCGCACAGCCGCCGGGCGGCCGCCAGGTCGGCCACCATGACGGCGAACGGCTTGTCCTCCCGGTGCTTGCGCTCGCGCAGCGCCGCCGCCGCCGGCTCGCAGCCGGCATCGACCGCCAGGTGGTATCCGCCGAGGCCCTTGACCGCCAGCACTCCTCCCGCGCGCAGCATCGCCGCGGCGGCCGCGATCGGGTGAGCTTCCGCCTGCTGACCACGCAGTTGTGTCCCGGATCGGTCGAGCAGGCGGAGCCGGGGCCCGCAGGCGGGGCAGCACACCGGCTGGGCATGGAATCGGCGGTCGGCGGGGTCGCGGTACTCCGCCGCGCACAGCGAGCACAGGTGAAAACGATCCATCGTGGTCAGCGCCCGGTCATAGGGCACATCCCGGACGATGGTGAAACGCGGGCCGCAGTTGGTGCAGTTGATGAAGGGATAGCCGAACCGCCGGTCGGCGGGGTCGGCGAGCTCGGCCAGGCAGTCCGCGCACGTCGCGGTGTCCGCCGACACCAGGGTCCGGCGGACTCGGTCGGCGCCGCCCGCGGCGCCCGGCTCGCTCGGCGCGATGGCGAACTCGGCGGAACCGGCCGGGACCAGGTCGCGGGTGGTGACGCGCTCGATGCGAGCCAGGGGCGGGGCCTGCTGCTCCAGCAGCACCAGGAACCTGCGCACCGCTGCGGGCTCGCCCTCGACCTCGGCGAATACCCCGCGGGAGTCGTTGCCGACCAGGCCGCCCAGCCCGAGGCTGGTCGCGAGGGAGTGGACGAACGGCCGGAAGCCGACGCCCTGGACGATCCCCTCGACGCGAACCGCCGTCCTGATCCGCCCGGTCACCTGTCCAGTGTGCCGCTGATCTCGCGCGTTCGGGGACTGGCAGACTAGGACGGTGCCAGGTTCGCCGCCGTCGCCCGTGACCGGGCCGGGATCCCCGGAGGCGGAGACAGCGGCAGCGGAGACAGCGGAGATTGCGGAGGTCGTCGCGTTCTGGCAGGATCTGGGACTGCCGGGCCTCGTCGACGTGCACGTCCACTTCATGCCGGACAACGTGCTGGCCAAGGTGTGGAACTTCTTCGAGGGCGGCCGGTCCGGGAGATCCTGGCCGATCGCCTACCGGCTGCCGCAGGACGAGCGGCTAGCGCTGCTGCGGGCGTTCGGCGTCCGGCGGTTCACGGCGCTGCTGTACCCGCACAAGCCGGACATGGCCGCCTGGCTGAACTCGTGGTCGGCGCAGTTCGCCGCCCGCGTCCCGGACGCGCTGCACAGCGCAACGTTCTTCCCCGAGCCCGGTGCCGCGCGTTATGTCGGCCAGGCGATCAGCGACGGCGCCCGGGTCTTCAAGGCGCACGTGCAGGTCGGGGCCTACGACCCGCGCGATGAGCTGCTGACGCCGGTGTGGGGGCAGCTGGCCGAGGCCGGCGTGCCCGTCGTGGTGCACTGCGGCTCCGGGCCCGCCCGCGGCCGCTACACCGGCCCGGGACCGTTCGCCGAGGTCCTCGCCCGGCACCCGCGCCTGACGGCGATCATCGCGCACCTGGGCGCGCCGGAGTACGGCGAGTTCCTCGACCTGGCCGACCGCTACCCCGGCGTGCACCTCGACACGACCATGACCTTCACCGACTTCTTCGCCCGCAGCGCGCCGTTCCCCACGCGGCTGCGGCCACGCCTGGCGGCGGTTGGCGACCGGATCCTGCTGGGCAGCGACTTCCCCAACATCCCCTACCCCTACCTGCGGCAGCTCGAGGGGCTGGCGGGCCTGGACCTGGGGACGGACTGGCTGCGCGCCGTCTGCCACGACAACGCCGTTCGCCTGCTCGGTCTCTAGCCGGCCCAGGGCGCTCGGCCGGCCGCGGGTCCTGGCCAGGCACCGTCCTAGGTCGGCCGCAGCCCTGCGAACAGGTCGTCCTCGGGGACCGGAGCGCCGGTCGTGTCGGTGACCCGGATGAAGCTCTCGCGGCCGAAGACGGCCTCCCCGATGTCCGGCGGGATCTTGCTGAACCATGACTCGGCGATCTGGCTGGCGTGGGACATCAGCGCGTCCCGCTTCAGGCTGAGCACGTCGCGGATATCGACCGTCGTGGTGATGCGCCGCTCCTCCTGCGCCATCTGCTGCGCCATCTCCGGGGTGATCTCCCCCGGATCGTCGACGTCCACGCCGGCCTCGCGCAACGCCGTCATCATCTTCCGCCAGTCGCTGCGGCGCATGGCGGTCTGGTAGAACTTCGCCGGCAGGCCCGAGGAGGACACGGCCGCGGCGGCCGACCGGGCCGCGTGGACGTGATCGGGATGCTGGTAGGCCCCCAGGTCGTCGTAGCTGACCACGACCTGCGGCCGGTAGCGCTCGATCAGCGCCGTGATCCGGGCCGCGACCAGCTCCTGGGGCACGTTGCAGAAGGCGTCGGGCCGGTTCCGGTAGTCCCAGTCCGGCATGCCGGAATCGTGGTAACCGAGCAGCTCGAGGTGGGTCACCCCGAGAATCTTGCAGGATTCTCGCAGCTCGGCCAGGCGCAGCCGCGCCACCTCCTCCTCGTCGTGCCCGTCGTCGCCGGGCTTCACCTGCCCCGGCGCGTCGCCGAACTCGCCGTTCGTGCAGGTCACGACCACCGTACGCACGCCCTGCGCCGAGTACCGGGCGAGCACGCCGCCGGTGCTGGATGCCTCGTCGTCCGGGTGCGCGTGCACGGCCATCAGTGTCAGTGTCTCCGCCATGGGTCCAGCCTGCCCGATGCGGCCGCCCGACGCCCAATCGACGTGCCCTCTGGTAGGCAGGAAGCATGATGCGGCGGGGACTATGACGAGACAGCCGGATGCCCGCTCCCTGCTGGCCGCGGACCGGGCGGCCACGCTGGAGCGGCTGGCCGGGCTGACCCGGGAGCTGACCGGCATGGTCGAGGCGGCGCAGGGCGCGAACGCCGACGACGAGCACGATCCGGAGGGCGCGACCATCGCGTTCGAGCGAGAGCACGCCGCCGCCCTGGCCGGCCAGGCGCGCCAGCATCTGGCGGCGATCGATGCGGCGGTGCGGCGGCTGGACGCTGGCAGCTATGGCACCTGCACGTCGTGCGGGGGCCCGATCGGCGACGCGCGCCTGGCCGCCCGCCCGGCGGCCGACACCTGCATCACCTGCGCGGCGCGGCCGCGCATCACGTAGCTGATGGTGGTGAGCGACTACAGCGCTTCTGGCCACGGATCCTCAACTTCGATGCAGTTTGCCACGTCAGCGGCTTTCGCGCCGTGCCGCGCTAAGCGGGGCCGTCCGCCGCGGAGCCCTGCGACGGCCCGTCCGGGGCCTGCTGCGGGGTGCCGATCCGGCCCGGCACCCAGAGCGTGCCCAGCGTGCCCTGCGCCGCCTGCGTGCCACGGGTGCCGCCGCCGCGCCCGCGCAGGATGAACGCGATCCCCGTCGCGACCACCGCGCCGAGCAGCGGGCCCGCCAGGTAGGCCCACCACGATGTCCAGTCGCCGAGCACCAGGGCAGGGCCCAGCGAGCGGGCCGGGTTCATCGACGCGCCACTCACCGGCGCGCCGAACAGCCCCGCGAGGGCGATATAGCTGCCCACGCCGATCGCGGCGAACGGGCCAAGCTGCTGTGCGCCCGAGGCCGTGCCGAGGATGACGCTGACCAGGCCCAGGGTGAGCAGCGCCTCCCAGAGCAGGGCCGCGGCCGTCGAGATCCCCGGCCCGGGCAGCGTCAGGCCCGCCGCGCCGTGCCCGCCGACGAACGCCCGGAGCGCGAGCGTGGCGAGCACCGCGCCGGCCAGCTGGGCCAGCACGTAGGCGGGCACGCGCCGCCACGGGAAATTGCCGCGCAGGGCGAACGCGACGCTGACGGCCGGATTCAGGTGCGCGCCAGATACGCCGCCCATGAACAGGATGACGGCCGCGACCATCAGGCCGGGCGCCACCACCTGCGCCGGGACGCCGATGGCGTGGCCGCCGAACCTCGCGTTCACCAGGCCGGCGCCGGCGGCAACCAGGACCAGGAAGAACGTCCCGAGCGCCTCGGCGAAGACGCGGCGCCACTCGTAGCTGGTATCCCAGAAGTCGAACTGGCGGACCACCGCGTTGGGCTGGCCGAAGGACCGCAGGGCATAGTCCGCATGATTCGGCATCCGCAGCACCGTGAGCTGCGTCTGCCCCCCGGGCGGCGGACCTCCCTGCCGCCCGGCGGCTGGCTCCTCCGGGCCGGGGCTTTCGGCGCTCACGACGCGGCACTCCCCTCGCCGGCCGTGGCCTCCTCCGGGTCGGTGACCCAGGCCGAGAACACCGGTACGCCATCCCAGGCATCCCGAGCATCCCAGGCATCCCGAGCATCCCGGGGCCGCGGCTCACCGGAGGATCCCGCCCGCTCGTTTACGGCGACGGCCACCACCGCGTACGGGTGCCCGAACCTCAGCTCGGCCACCCGGCGGCTGCCCTGCCGCGGTGCTCGCACGGCCGACATCGCCAGCACCGCCGTCACGGCCGCCGCCTCGAACCCGATTCGGCTGTAGCGGGCCATCGCCGCCTGCACCCCTGCCCAGTCGCCGCCAGCTAGCGCCCCGACGGCAGGCCCGAAGCCGAGCGACGGGTCGGTGAGCGGGAACTGGCTGCGCGCCGACCAGGCCGGCAGGACGGCGGTGAAGGCATCCTCGGTCCCGTCCGCGGCCGGCTCCTCCCGGATCAGCCACAACGGCGCCTCGCCGAGCGGCAGTTCCGCCAGCGGGCGCCGCTGGACCGCGGCGCCGGCGGCCCAGTCGCCGCCGATGCGCTGCGCGGCCGCCAGCACCTCGGCGGGCGCCACGTCGGCCGCGGCGGCCACGCTGGCGACCAGCAGGCCACCCTGAGCGCGCGCCAGGTGCACGGCCACATCCCCGGCCTCCGGCGTGACCGCGATGAACTGCCGGTGCGCGGCGCTGCCGTCTCGGCCGGGGCGGGGCGTCCGCAGCACCTGGCTGAGCCGGCCCGCCCACGGGCTGCTCGCCCCGAGGTCCCCGGCGGGCGCCAGGGCGAAGGGCACCTCCCAGGACACCCGCGTGGCCAGGGCGGTGGCCAGGACCAGGTGCACCGCGGGACCGATCGGGAGCGGGAATCGCTCGACAAGACCGAACGTATGATCCCGCGCCCACGTGTCCAACTCGGCCGGGCCGGGCAGGGCGCCGGTCTGCACGGCCGCCGGCAGGCCAGACCGCCACGCCCGGAAGCCGTCGCGCAGCGGCGCTCCGCCCCGGGTCCACACGGCGGCGGCCGACGCGACCAGCGGATGCGGATTCGAGAGCAGGCCGCCGGCGAGCCGCGCCGCCACCTCGACATCGCAGCCCAGCACGTCGGCGAGCGCGGCGCGTGCGGCTCCTTCGGTCGCCGGGCCGCACAGCGCCAGCAGCAGCCAGGCGCCCAGCGGCGACGCCACGTGGTGCCGGTCGCCGATGACCGCCTGCAGCCGCCGGGCGTAGCTGGCCAGGCTCGCGGTCAGCGTGGCCCTGTCGGTGTCGGTCGTCACCATCCCACTGTGCCGCATCACCAGCGCTCTGGCCGTGACCAACCCCGGCCAGCCGTCGGCCATCCGTGCCAGGATCGGAGCCGGGGGGGAGGCGGCGGGCGGTGTGCCGCTGTCATCCGCGACCCCGGCCGCGGCGGAGAGGAAACCTGGAATGAGAACCGCTGACCTGCTTGCCGACGCCTTCGGCAGGATTCGCTACGAAGTGCATCAGTGCGTGGACGGCCTGGGGCCGGACCAGCTGGCAATGCGCCCGGACGGCGCCGCCAACTCCATCGCCTGGCTGGTGTGGCACCTGACCAGGATTCAGGACGACCACATCGCCGACGTGGCCGGCACGGAGCAGGTGTGGCTGGCGGACGGCTGGGCCGAACGCTACGACCTGCCGTTCCTGCCGTCGGCGACCGGCTACGGACACGGGTCGGGGGAGGTCGCGGCGGTCCAGGTGAAGTCGGGCGAACTGCTGACCGGCTATCACGACGCGGTCTACCAGCGGACGCTCCGTTACCTGCCAGGTCTGACGGACCAGGACCTGGACCGGGTGGTGGATACGAGCTGGGATCCGCCCGTCACGCTCGGCGTGCGGCTGATCAGCGTGATCTCCGATGACCTCCAGCATGTCGGCCAGGCGGCCTACCTCCGGGGCCTGATCACGGTCCGGTGACGTCGCGGCTGAGCAGGATGAACGAGGCCAGGCCGGCGGCGAGGACCAGGATGGCCGACAGGAGCAGCGCCGCGCGCAGGCCGGAGTAGAACGCGCCGTACGCGGCCTGGATCACCTGCTGGACGAGGGAGGCGTGCCCGGCACCCTCCGCGCCGCCGGCGCCCTGGCCCTGCCCGCTGGACGGGACCACGCCGGTCTCGATGGCGTTGATGACGATCGACTGGAAGTTGGCCGGAATACCGAGGTCCTTGAGCCTGCCGATCAGGCTGGCGTGCAGCTGGGCGTTGACCAGCGCACCGAGGATCGCGACCCCGGTGACGGCGCCGATCTCCCGGCTCGTGTTCGACGCCGACGCGGCCATGCCCGATCTTTCTGGTGGCACCGCGGACAGCGCCGAGGAGGTAATGGGCACCACCGTGGTGCCGATGCCGATGCCGGTCAGCGCGAGGGCCGCGGCCAGCGGGGCGTAGGCCGGATTCGGGCTAAGGGTGAGGGTCGTCAGCAGCAGGCCCGCGCTGAACATCAGGCAGCCGATGAAGATCGACCATCTCGGGCCGGCCGCCGAGGTCCACCGCCCCGCGAGCAGCGAGGCCGCGATCATCAGCGTCGTCATCGGCAGGAACGCCAGCGCGATCTGGTAGCCGCTGTACCCGACGACCTCCTGCAGGTAGAGCGCGGTGAAGAAGAAGACCGCGAAGGTCGCGAAGTACGCGCAGAACGCGACCAGGTTGGCGGCCAGGAAGCGCGGCACGCGCAGGAACTTCAGGTCCAGCAGCGGATGGGCGGCGCGGCTCTCCCGCCAGAAGAAGGCGGCGGCCGCCGCCGCGCTGACGCACAGCAGCAGCACGACGCTGGCCGCGCCGAACCCGGCATTCTCCGCGTCGATGATCGCGAAGGAGAAGGCCGTCAGCGCGGCGACGCCCAGCAGCGCGCCGGCGGTGTCCACCCGGTGCGCCTCGGGGTCGGCGCTCTCGGGCAGCACGCTGACGCCTGCTACCAGCGCCGCCAGCCCGAACGCCAGGTTGAACCAGAAGATCGCGCGCCAGTCCCATACGCCCACGAGCGCGCCGCCGATGACCGGGCCGGCCGCGAGCGCGAGCCCGGCCACGGCCGACCACACGCCCACGGCTCGGGTGCGGGCCCGCTCATCGGCATACAGCTGGCGCAGCATCGACAGGGTGCCGGGCTCGCTGGCGGCGGCGCCCAGGCCCATGACCGCCCGGCCGGCGATCAGCGTCCCGGCGTTCGGCGCCAGCGTGCACAGCACCGAGCCTGCGCAGAACACCGCCACCCCGGAGAGCATGACCTTCTTGCGGCCGAACTCATCCCCGATCATGCCGCAGGCCAGCATGATGCCGGCGAAGGTGAGCGCGTAGGCGCTCACCACCCACTGCAACTGCGTGACTCCCGCGTGCAGGTCGGCCTGGACGCTGCCGAGAGCCACGCTGACGACCGTGTTGTCGAGAAACGTCAGGAACAAAATGGTGCAGAGCACTGCCAGCGCAAGCCCGCGCCCGCCATGACGGGCGGTGGGCTCATGTTCTCCGACTGGCGCGCTGGCCGACGGGATCACACGCTAGCCCGCGGAATTACATGCGGCCGGAAGCCCGGTCGTCTTTCCGCTATTTTCGAGCACGAGCAGGCCGCAGAAACTGGCCAGGCCGACCTTCCAGGTCCCGCCCTGCAGCACGGCGATACCCGTCTTACCCGAAAGCGCGGGCTGGCCGCCCACCAGGATCGAGTAGGTAACGGTCGCCTGAGTCGGCGAGGTGACGGTTACCTTGGTCACCTTCGCCGTCGCCTCGGACGCCAGGCCGGAACCCGCCTGGGATCTGATGACGGAGGCGACCGCCTGGCCGTCCTGCAGCAGGCTCACCCGCTTGGCGACCGGGGTCTTGGCGTCGAAGAAGGCGGTCCAGTTGGCCGTGATCGCCTGCTCGGCGGCGGAACTGCCCGCCGCCGCGGACGCCGAGGACGTCGCGGAGGTCGCCGGGCTCGACGTCGCGCTGGCGGACGGGCTCGGGCTGCTACTGCTGCCACACGCGGCCAGCGTGACGCCGACCACGCAGGCCAGCAGAATCAATGGTGACCTATGAGGATTCATGGCACATATTCTCCAAACTCCTCGCGGTTCCCCCAGGCTCCAGTTTATCTCCAGCTCAGCCGAACGCGAGGATGTGCGGCGTGGCGGCCTTCGCCAGCGCGAGCGCGCCGATCGCTGTCGGCGCCCGGTACCGCGCGACCGGATCGTGGTCGCCGCCGAGCGCCACATCCACCTCCGCCCAGCCGAGCGTGGCCTGCCAGGCCACCGCCAGCGCCCGGTGGCCGTCGATCGTCACCGGACTGGCGTGCATCAGCGTGTCCACCGCGCGCTCGCCCGCCCAGTCGATCGTCGCCGAGATCCCAACGTAGAGCTCGTTGGCACTGCCGGCGGCCGCCCCCTGCCGGACCCACTGGCAGGCGACGCCCTGGCGGGCGTCGCTGGAGTAGGCGGGCGTCGCCGCTGGTCCGCTCAGGGCCCTGACCACCGCGGTGGGGGACAGCAGGCTGCACAGCTGCGGCTGCTTCAGCTCCGTCAGCACCTTCAGGTGCGATAGCGCCAGCGAGTCGGCGGGCGTGCTTCCGGCCTTCGCCTGCCCCGCCGTCCCGGTCGGCCCCGCGCCCGCCGAGGTGCCCGCCGGGCCGCCCGCGGAGCCAGCGCCGCAGCCCGCCAGGCTCAGCGCTAGCGCGGCGAGGGCAGCGGCCACGCCGTAGACCGGGCGGTTTCCCGCACTTTCGCATCGCATGTACTGCTCCTTCTGCATGTCCGGTAGAGGGCCTGCCCAGGCCAGGGTCGTCGCGACCGCAGCCAGCTGCCGGTGCGCCCGGACCAGAATGCCGTGTTGTTAGCGACGCGGGGTGAGAATAGAGAAACAGTCAGTAACGGACCGGCCCATATTGGGGAAATAATTCATTATTAATCCGTCATGTCCGCTTCGCCCGGCTGGCGGGCCTCCGCGCCCGTGCGGTCGCGATAAGATCCCGGCGGTCGTGCCGTCTCCCCACAGGGCGTCCAGCGCCAGGTCGATCGTCTGGGCGAGCGGCGGCAGGTGCGGGATCAGGGGCCGCGGCGGCGCGGCGTCCACGATCTCGCAGTGGGCCAGCGCCCCGGCGTCGAGGAACCGGGTCAGCAGCGCGTAGCTATGCCGGTCGTCGCGGGCCATCCGGTGGTGATGCATCCGCAGCGGCGCGTACAGGTAGAGCTGGTCGCGGGCTCTGGTGACCGCCACGTAAAACAGCCGCTCCTCCTCGGCCAGCCCGGCCTCGGTGCCCAGCGCCATGTCGCTGGGCACCGCCCCGTCCACCAGCTGCGGCAGGTGCACCACCGGCCACTCAAGCCCCTTGGCGGAGTGGACCGTGGAGATGATCAGGAAGTCATCGTCCAGCCGGGGCGGGCCGGCCAGGTCCGAGCCGGACGCCGGCGGATCCAGCGCCAGCTCCACGAGCGCCTCATGCAGCGACGGCCGGGTGGCGGCCGCGTCCGCCAGGCGCTGCAGATCGGCCAGCCGGACGCTGGCGTCGGCGTAGCGGGCGGTGACCGGATCGTGCAGGGCGCCGAGGATGGCGGCGGCCCGGTCGGCGGTCCGTTCCAACGCCGCGGCGGCGATCAGCCGCCGCACCGTGGCCGACACCGCCGGCCGGGACCGCGGTGGCAGGCAGTCCGCCGCGTCCGGCCACCGGCGCAGCGGGCCGGGCTCCGTCAGCGCGAGCGCGTCGATGACGCGGCGCGCCAGGACTGGCCCGATGCCCTCATGCAGGCGGAGCAGCCGGAACCAGGCCAGGTTGTCCGCGGGGTTGGCCACCACCCTGGCCGCGGCGATGAAGTCCTTGACGTGCGCCGCCTCGGTGAACTTCAGCCCGCCGTACTTGACGTACGGGATGCCGCGGGCCGACAGCTCGATCTCCAGCAGATCGCTGTGGTGGGCCGCGCGCACCAGCACCGCCTGGTCCTGGAACCGCAGCCCGGACTCCTGGCCCGCCAGCACCCGCGCGCAGATCTCCCGGGCCTGGGCTGCCTCGTCGTGGCAGCGGACCAGCATCGGCGACTGGCCGCCCTGATCCCGGCCCGCGCTGAGCTCGAGCTCCAGGCCCGCGGACTGCGGCCGGACCGCGTTGGCCAGCCGCAGGACCCCATGGCGGGACCGGTAGTTGCGCGTCAGCCGCACCACGGTCAGGTCGGGGAAGCAGCGCGTCAGCGCCCGCAGGTGCGCCGGGTCAGCGCCGCGGAAGGCGTAGATGGCCTGAGCGTCATCACCGACGCAGGTCAGGCCCGCGCCGTCCGGCCGCAGCAGCCGGACGATGTCCGCCTGCACCGCGTTGACGTCCTGGTACTCGTCCACCAGCACCGCGTCGAACAGGCCGCGCAGCGCCGGTCCGGCCGCCTCGTCGGCGAGCGCCGCCCGCCACAGCAGCAGCAGGTCGTCGAAGTCGACCAGGCCGTGCGCTCGCTTATGGGCTCCGTAATCGCGGAACAGGCCGCCCAGTTGGGCGACGAAGTCCGTGCACCACGGAAAGCTGGCCGCGACCACCTTCGCGAGCGGCACGGCGGTGTTGACGCAGCGCGTGTAGATGTCGGCGCAGGTAGCGGCCCGCGGCGCCCGGCGCCTGGTGCCGACCAGGTCGTGCTGGGCGCGCAGCGTGTCCAGCACGTCCGCCACGTCCGCCGGATCGATGACGCTGAACTCCGGCGGCAGCGAGAACGACTCGGCGTGCGCGCGGATGATCCGGTGCGCGATGGCATGGAAGGTGCCGCCGCAGATCCGGTCGGCGGCCGGGGCGTCGCGCGGCCGGGCCCGGGCCAGCATGTCGTCGGCGGCCCGGCGGGTAAAGGTCAGCAGGAGAATCCGGCTGGCCGGCACGCCCTGCTCGCGCAGCCAGGCGGCCCGCGCCACCAGCGTCCCGGTCTTCCCGGTCCCGGCGCCGGCGAGGATCAGCAGCGGGCCGCCCTCGTGCGCCGCCGCGGCGCGCTGCTCGTCATTCAGGCCCG
>DATKRH010000001.1:0-12646 GCA_035532295.1 Streptosporangiaceae bacterium | reverse complement strand
AACGGCCAGGACGCCGACCGGGCCGCCGAGGCGCTCCACCACGCTATTCGCGCCCTGCGGCAGTTCTACCCCGCGCGCCCGGAGATCTGGGCTGCCTACGTCCATGTCGGCGCTTAAGCCGCCCGTTAAGGCGGCCCACCCCGCGGCCACCTGGCCGGGGGACTAGCGGAAAGGCCCTACTGGCGTGCTCGGCGTGCCGACCACATCTACCCGCTGAACAGTCCGGTGTCGGCATTGGCGGCGTCGATGCCATCACACCAGGAAAGGTAGCAGCGCAGGTCGGATGTGGTGTGATCGCGGGGCGTGCCCGTGTACCGCGCGAGGTAGGCGGCCACCCCAGCCGAAGCTGATCAACAGGAGGCACAGGATGACTGGACGGGACGGGAGGTAACTCGCTGCAGTCCATCATGCTTCGACATTGCGGCCGCGCACGAGGATGATCAGGTGCCGCCGAGACCGTCGCTCCGCACATGGTCATACCCGGTTATACTCGGGGTATGAAGACCGCGATTTCCCTGCCGGAAGACACCTTCGAGCAGGCCACGGAGATGGCAGCGGAGCTGGGCATCAGCCGTTCAGAGTTCTTCGCCCGGGCGGCCCGCATGTACCTGGACGACCTGGCGTCACGGTCGCTCACCCAGCAGATCGACGAGGTCCTCCAGACGGCAGGCCGCGACGACTCCGCAGCGGCCGCCACCGCGGCCGGCCGCAGCCGCCTGGCACGCCAGGACGACTGGTGATCCAGCGTGGCAGCATCTGGTGGGCTGACCTCGGAGAGCCGCAGGGCAGCAGGCCCGCCAAGCGCCGCCCCGTTCTGATCATCCAGTCCCGGCCTTTTAACGCCAGCCGCCTGAATACCACCGTAGCTGCGGTCATTACCTCCAGCACCAGCCTCGCGGCGATGCCGGGAAACGTGTTCCTGCCCGCGACCGCCTCCGGCCTGCCCAAAGACTCCGTCGTCAATGTCACTGCCCTGGTCACTCTCGACAAGACCGACCTCGATACCGAGGCCGGGCAGCTGCCCGGATCCCTCATGAACGACGTTGACCAAGGTCTCCGCCGCGTACTCGGGCTCTGACCAGAACGAGCCCGCCGCGGCATGAGCGTGCGGGCGGCTACGAGGTAGTGACCGCCGACCTGCCCGCCGGCGAGGTGTGGGAGTGGTCGCCGCGCTGTACTCCAGGGTCGGGCTGATTGCGGCCCGGCACGGCCCGCGGGCCGTGACGCACCGCGCATAACCCGGTCATCCCCGGCTCTCGCCGGCCGGAGGCCGTCTACTAATCCATCCGCACAGACCGTGCGACCACCCCTACGCGGCAAAATCGCGCTGCGGCACCTCTACCCGCGCGCCCGGAGATCTGGGCTGCCTACGTCCATGTCGGCGCTTAAGCCGCCCGCCGAGCGGGCCAGCCGGAAGGCCGGCCATCAGCGCGGCAAGCTCGGCGTAGGTGCTGGACGCGTAGACCTGGCCAGTTCGCCCGGCGTACTCGTCCTTGTCGAGGCGACCCTCGGCATACGCGGCCTTGAGCACGTCGATCGCGCGCTCGCGATCGGCATGAGATGCCCGCATGTGGCCGGTCGTGTCATCGCAGGTCCCGTTTCCGCAGCCATCGGCGCTCCCGTGATCGCCCCGGCGAGCCCACCGGCGTGCTCGACGTACCGACCACATCTACCCGCTGAACAGCCCGGTGTCGGCCTTGGCGACGTCAATGCCATCGGTCAAGGCAACCTGAGTGCATCCGGTCCATGGACCTAGCCCCTCGGTACCGGTCTCGCCGTGGGGAGCGACGCTTCGGGGAGCGATGCCGTGGTGGCGCGTTTGGGGTCCCACCGCCCATGATCGTCACTAGTACGCGGACAGGGCATTGACGGCGTTCCGGCGATCGAATACTTTATACAATCATCAGTTCCCGCCCATCCCTGCCTCTGATAGCCGAGCATCCCCGGTCCGCCGCGCTGTGCCGCATGCGCCGAGCGCGAGCCCAAAGGAGGAAGATGTAATGAGGCACTTCCCAATCATCAAGCTAGCGGCCGCGATCGGAGCCCTGGGCCTGGCGGCCTCCGGCTGCGCTTCAACTGGCGCGGCAGCAGGCCATCAGCCGCTCGTCGTGGCAGGCGTCGTCGCCTTTACCGGCTCCAGCGACTTCGAGGCCCAGAGCAACGAGGGCGGGCTGTATCCGGCCATCTACGCGGTCAATCACGCCGGCGGCGTCATGGGCCATCAGCTCGAGTACAAGTCCGTCGACACCAAGGCCGACCCCGCCGACGCCCTGCCCGCGGTCCAGCAGGCGCTAGCCACGACGAGTAACCTGGTGCTCGTCGCCGGGCCGGACACCTCGTCAGCCCCGTCGATCGTCCCCGTGCTCAACAGCGCGAAGATCCCGATGACGGCAGTGGCCGGCCAGTCGGCGTACGACCGGAACGCGCTGCCCTACTTCTGGCGCCTGTTCCCGCCCGACTCGGCCAACGGCACGGCCATGTCCCTGTGGGCCCAGCGCAAGGGCTTCACCAGGGTGGCGACGGTGTTCGGCACCGACAGCGGATCGCAGGGCGACCTGCCCGGGGTCATTGGCAGCCTCAAGGCCCTGCACATCAAGATCGTGGCGAACGTCAGCCTTACCCCGAGCCAGCCCACCTACGAGGCGTCCGTACGGCAAGTGATGGCCGCCCATCCCCAGGTCATCATGACCGAGTCCGACGCGACCACGGCCGCGACCTTCTTCGGTGAGCTCAAGCAACTCGGCGGCCTGGTCCCCACCATCGGCACCGAGGCCACCTTCACCGCGCCCTGGCTCAAGGCGGTTCGCGGCGCGCTCGGCAGTTCCTTCCAGAAGTACTACACCGCCCTGATAACGGCGCCGTCCAGCCAGACGGCAGCGGTGACCGCCTATCAGCACGCGGTGACCGCCGTGAAGGCCAAGGAGCCCTCACCGTGGAGCTCCTACCTGTCGAATCCGTTCTCGATCACCTACTACGACGGCGTGCTGGTCGTGGCCCTGGCCATGGACGCCGCGCACAGTACTGACCCGGCCGTCTTCAACAAGTTCATCCCGCAGGTCGCCAATCCGGGTCCGGGCAAGACCGTCGTCTACACCTACCCCCAGGGAGTGGCGGCGCTGAAGGCTGGCAAGAAGATCCAGTACTACGGAGCGACCGGCCTCATCGACTTCAACGCCTATCACAACTCTTTCGGCAACCAGGAGGCAGTCGCGAGTAACGGCTCTTCGCAGCCCATAGCGCTGGGCGAGGTCAGCGCACACCAGATCCAGGCCGTCGTGGTGTCCGGAGTCGCGTAGCCATGCTGAGCACCCTGGTCTCCGCCATCGCGTTCGGGGTGGTACTCGCCTCCATCATCGCCATCGCCGCGATGGGATTCACCCTCCAGTTCGGGCTGACTAATGTCTTCAACCTGAGCTTTGGCAGCGTCATGACCATCGGCGCGTTCGCCGGCTACCTGGCCGAGGTCAACGGCATCAACGCCTGGTATGGCCTCGGCGTCGGCGGCGTGGCCGGGGCGGTCGTCACGCTCGTGCTGGGGCGGGGCCTATTCCGGCTCTACGCCCGGCGCGGCGCGAAGCTGTTCGAGATGATGATGGTCACCCTGGGCCTCGGGCTGGCCATTAACTACGGGATCCAGGCCATTTCCCGTAATAACGTGTACCAGTTCACGGTTCTGCAAGCCGCCCCGCTTCATCTCGGACCGGTCACCATTACCCCGACCCAGGCCATCCTGGCCGGGATCGGCCTGGCCATCTTCGTGTCCCTGGAGGCACTGCTCCGGCTCAGCCGGATCGGGAAGGCGCTGCGGGCGATGGCCGCGGAGCCCGCGCTGGCCCGCTCGTGCGGCATCCGGACCGGCCAGGTCGTCATCATCACCTGGGTCATTAGTGGCTTCCTCTGCGGGATGGCCGGGGTCGTCTACATCATCAACTCCCAGAGCGTGGGCTATGCGACGGGCGAACTGTTCCTCCCCCTGGTCATCGCGGCCGCGATCCTGGGCGGCGCGGGCTCCCCCGCTGGCGCCGCCGCCGCCGCCCTGCTGATGGGAATCGTGACCGAGGTGGTGTCCGCGTACGGCGGCCCGCAGTACAGCACGGTCGCCGGCTTCGGGATTCTGGTGCTCGTGCTGCTCTGCCGGCCCGCCAGCGTGCTCGGCGGCCAGGCCCGCGAAATGCGGCTGACGCTATGACGACGGGAGTGTCACCATGCTGAGCAGCTGGACCTTTTACATCTCGACCCTGGTCGTCTACTTCGGCGTCGACCTGCTGTCGGGGATTTCCCTGAACCTGCAGTACGGATACGCCGGGGTAATTAATTTCGGCTATATCGTCTTCCAGGCCGCGGGCGCGTACGCCGCCGCAGTGGTAACGCTGGGCCCCAGCGGGGGCGCGGGCTCTTTCCAGAAGTACATTTTCGGTGCGAATCTGCCGTTCCCGCTGCCGCTGCTCGTGGCGACGGCGGCGGGAGCCATCCTGGCCGGCTTCGTCGGGCTGTTCAGCCTCCGCCGGATACGCCGCGATTACCAGGCCGCCGTGCTGCTGATCGTCTCCCTGATCGCGATCCAGGTCGTCCAGGCCGATATTCCGCTGTTCAACGGATCTAACGGGCTGACGGGAGTACCGCGACCGCTCGTGAATGTCCTGCCGCTGTCCTTGCAGGGCTATCAGTGGGCCTACGCCGGCTGGGTGCTTCTCCTGTGCGCGCTGGTGTACCTGCTCGTGCGCTGGCTCTCCCGGTCCCCCTGGGGCCGCGCGCTGCGGGCCATGCGGGATCAGGAGGACGCGGCCGTCGCGATCGGCCTGAACGTCACCGCGCTCCGGCTGCAGGTCTTCGTGATCGGGGGCGCCATCGCCGGGCTGAGCGGCGGGCTCCTGGTGGAGTTCATCGGTGCCTGGTCACCGGACGCCTGGGGCTATGCCGAGACCTTCGTCATCTTCACGGCCATCTTCGTCGGGGGCGTCCGAAACTACCGCGGCGTGCTCCTGGGCGTTCTGCTGGTGCCCATCATTTTCCTCCAGCTGCCGCAGTTCCTGCCGCCGATCGGCTACCCCGGGCTCGTGCAGTCGCTCGAATGGGTGATCATCGGCGTCCTCTGGATGCTCTGCCTGCTGCTGCGGCCCAGCGGTCTCCTGCCCGAACGGCGGGCCAAGGCGCTGCCAGACCTTTCCGGGAGGGTCGCATGAACGAGCCAGGCCAGGAGCCGATACCCGGGCCGGGACCGGCGGCGGCGCTCCGGGACGCGCCAGTTCCCGCCCTGTCGGCGCGGGGGGTCGTGGTCTCCTACGGCGGGGTGCGGGCCGTCGACGGGCTCTCGCTGGACGCCTTCGGGGGCGAGGCGCTGGGCCTGATCGGCCCCAACGGCGCGGGAAAGTCCTCCTTCCTGGCTGCCCTGGGCGGGCAGGCCCGGATCCGGGAAGGCTCCATCTCCCTGGCGGGCGAGGACGTGTCCCGGCTGCCGGCCTACGGCCGGGCCCGCCGGGGGGTCGTCCGGACGTTTCAGATGACCAGCGAATTCTCGGGGATGACCACCTTCGAGAACCTGCTGACGGCCGGGCACGGCGCGCAGGGCGCCGCCCTCGGCGCCATCGTGGCCCACCCCCGCCGCAGCAGGCAGCGGGACCAGGCTGTCGCGCAGCGTGCCTGGGAGGTCCTGAAGAGATTCGACCTGGTCGGCATCGCTGACTCCTACGGCAGCGAGCTCAGTGGCGGCCAGCGGCGGCTCGTGGAGATCATGCGCTGCCTCATGCGCTCGCCGAAGGTCCTGCTGCTCGACGAGCCGATGGTCGGCGTGGCGCCCCACCTCGTCGACAAGCTCATGGTCGACCTCAAGTCGATCCGGGACGACGGCATCGCGCTGATCATCGTCGAGCATGCGCTCGAGGTGGTCAGCGAGCTATGCGATCGCGTCGTGGTCATGGCCCTGGGGCGGTCCATCGCGGCCGGCACCTATGCCGAAGTGGTCAAGGACCGGGAGGTGCAGGCTGCCTACCTCGGGTGAATCCTCGCTCGCTAGCTCAGCTCGGGCCGGCACGGACGCACAACAGGCCATCGCGGAGGCCACATGGTAAGCAAACGCCCGGCGGCATTCTTGTCGGCGACCGGAATCAGCGCCGGATACAGCAACGTGCCGGTCATCAAGGACGTCAGCATTGAGGTCGGCCCGGCCGAGATCGTCCTGGTCATGGGCCCGAATGGGGCCGGCAAGAGCACCCTGGTCAAGACGATCAACGGCGAGCTCCCGCTGCTGGGAGGCACCCTGATGCTCGACGGCGTCGATATCGGGCGGCTGCCCGAAGAGCGCCGCGTCGCCGCGGGGATCGGCTACGTGCCGCAGGTGCGTGATGTGTTCCCGCCGCTGACGGTGATGGAGAACCTGGAGATGGGGGGCTACCGTCTGCGGGGCGCCGAGGTGAAGCGCCGTCAGGCGGAGGTCTTCGAGCTCTTCCCCCAGCTCGTCGGCCTGCGGCGGCGCCTTGGCCGCTCGCTCAGCGGTGGCGAGCGCAAGATGCTCGCGATCGGGCGCGCCCTGATGGCCAGGCCGAAGCTGCTCGTGCTGGACGAGCCCACCGCCAACCTCGCGCCGCTGGTCGCCGACACCGTGCTGCACGGCATCGTGTCCAGGGTCGCCGACAGCGGTCGCGCCGTCTTGCTGGTCGAGCAGCGGGTCAGCCTCGGGCTGGACGTGGCTTCCTGGGGCTATATCCTCACCGACGGCAGGGTCCGGCTGGCCGCCAGCTGCGCGGAACTGCGGGCCATGGACGACCTCGGCACCCTGTTCCTCGGCCGGGCCAGCACCGACCTGGCCTCGGGGCCCGCCAGCGACCGGGCGCCGCGATGACCGGCGCATCCGGGCTGCTGCGCCGGGGATTGCTGATCGACGGATCGCAGACCGCCGGGGCCGCGGATCCGCTGCAGGTGGTCAACCCCGCCACCGGGATGGTGTTCGCCGAGGTTCAGGCCGCCGACGAAGGTGACGTCGACCATGCCGTCGCGGTGGCCGCGGCCAGCTTCGAGGCGGGGGTCTGGCGTGACCAGAGCATCATGGACCGGTCCCGCGTGCTCTCCCGGCTGGCGGACATCCTGGAGGACAGGCTCGGCGAGCTGACCGACATCGAGACGCGCAACAACGGCCGCCCGGTGGCCGAGACGCGGGCCCAGATCGGCCGGCTTCCCGAGTGGTACCGCTACAACGCCGCGCTGCTGCTGGCTGATCGCGGGCACGTCACGCCGATGCCGGGGCCTTATCACTCCTACACGAGCCGGTTCCCGCTGGGAACCGTGGCGATTCTGGCGCCTTTCAATCACCCGCTCATGATCGCCTCCAAGAGCCTCGCGCCCGCGCTGGCCACCGGGAACTCGGTCGTGCTCAAGCCGTCCGAGCTGACGCCGCTGACTGCGCTGCGGCTCGGCGAAGCCGCGCTGGAAGCGGGCGTGCCGCCCGGCGTCTTCAACGTCGTCCCCGGGCTCGGCCACAGTGCGGGAGCCCGCCTGGCCGCTCACCCTTCGGTCGCCAAGATCGTATTCACCGGCGGAACGGAGCCGGGCCGCGCCATCGCCCGGGCCGCGGCCGGAAGGTTCGCCAGGTGCACCCTGGAGCTTGGCGGCTCCACTCCCGTGCTCATCTTCGGCGACGCGCCTGTCGCCGACACCGCGCGCGGAGCGGCGTTCGCCGCCTTTATCGGCGCAGGACAGACCTGCATCGCCGGCCGCCGGTTCTTCGTCCAGGAGGAGCTCTACGAGGCTTTTGTCGACGAGCTGGCCGGGCTGGCGAGCCAGATCCGCATCGGCGATCCCGGCGATGAGCGGACCCAGCTCGGGCCGCTCATCTCCGCCGCGGCCCGCCAGCAGGTGCTGGCCAGGATCGCGGACGGCGCGGCGGGGGGCGCCCGGATCCGGCACGGCGGAGTCGCCGCGGAGGTCCCCGGCCTGCCCGGCGGCTATTTCTTGCAGCCAGCCGTCTGCACCCTGCCCGCGCCGACGCTGCCCTTGGCCCGAGAAGAGATCTTCGGACCGGTCGCCGTGGTGATGCCGTTCCGTACCGAGGAACAGGCGATCGCGCTGGCGAACGACTCGCCCTACGGGCTGGGCGCGGCCATCTGGACCCGTGACGTGGCCCGGGCGCACCGGGTCGCGTCCCGGCTGCGGTGCGGGATGGTCTGGGTCAATGACCATCACCGGCTGGACCCCAGCTCCCCGTGGGGCGGGATAGGCGAGAGCGGCACCGGCCGCGAGGGCGGATGGGAGTCTTTCCACGATTTCACTCATGTGCGAGCGATCACGGTACGTATTGCCGAGGACTCGGTGGACTGGTACGGCGGACGCAGTCAGGAGCGACTGAACTAGATGACAGCGGATCTCATTGTTGACCATCGTGGAGCGCTTATCAGCGTCCAGATCGCGAAGCCTCCGGACAACCTGTTCACATTGGAAATGTGCCAGGAGCTGACGGGCATCCTGCTCAGGCCGCCACAGGAGGCGCGAGCCTTGCTGCTGACCGCCGCGGGGCCTAATTTCTGTCTCGGTCGCGAGCGAACTGCCATGACCCCCGACGCCGTTTACACGATGGCCCGCGAGCTAGCGGACCTGAATGCGGCTCTGATCAACAGCAAGCTGACCGTCATCGCCCAGGTTTCCGGGGACGCGGCAGGCTTCGGGGTAGGCCTCGCGGCCCTGGCGGATGTCGCGATAGCCTCGACAGGCGCGCGATTCTGGTTTCCGGAGGCCGAGGCCGGGCTGGCGCCAGCGCTGGTGCTGACCTGGCTGCCGGCTGCGCTGGGGCGTCGTCTCGCATTCTGGCTCACCGCGACCGGACAGCCGCTGGACGCGCAGGGGGCGCAGCGCGGCGGGCTGATCAATCAGGCGGTGCCCCCGGATCGCCTCGCCGAGACCGTCGGCGAGGCCATCGAGCTGCTGCTGAAACCGCCACAGCGGGTGTCCGCGGAGATCAAGGACGATATCGCGGCCTTCGCGCCGCTGAGCATCGGCCAAGCGTCCGACCGGGCAGTCGACCGGCTCGTCCTGCGCTCGCTGGTCCTCGACGGTCAAGGCCGGCCCTGAGGGGCCGGCCGGCTGCCTACTTGCGGCCGCGGATCCTTGTATCGTGTGGGAATAAGGCCATCACGCCGAGAGTGAGTCAGCAGGTTTGAAGGCGGCACCCCTACCATGTCGGTAATCGAGCCAGACCGGGATGTCTCCCGGCTCATTGACCGCACGACGGCCACGGAGGCGGCCACCAAGGCACTGCGGGCGATCATCTTGTCCGGAGAGGTACCCGCCGGCGCGCCGCTGCGACAGGACGAGGTGGCCAGGCGGCTCGGTGTCAGCCGCACTCCGCTGCGTGAGGCCCTGCAGCGGCTGGAGGCCGAGGGCCTGGTCCGGCTGGATGTGCACAAGGGCGCCGTGGTGGCGAAGCCGTCGATAGCCCAGGTTTCCGAGATCTTCGAGCTCCAGCAGCTGCTGGAGCCGGTAGCGGGACGCAGCGCCATGGCGCGCATGACCGAGTCTGACCTTGTCGACCTCCGCGATATTCTCGCCTCCCATACGACGATCAGCGACCCAGCAGCCTGGGAGACGGGAAATGCCGAGTTCCACGCCCGGCTTTACGACATAGCCAGAAAGCCCTTGCTTACCGAGATGATCGGCCAGCTCCGGAACCGGTCAGGGCTGTACGTGCACATGCTGGCGAAGTCTCCGCAGGGCCGCGCCCGCGCGCACGGAGAGCACCTGGAGATGGTCTCGGCGCTGGAGGTCGGCGATACAGCCCGGCTGGAGACCCTGATCAGGCAGCATCTGCAGACCACCCTGGAGTGGCTGAAGGCCTTCATAGAGGATTGAGCGCCACGAATCCTCGGCCACGGCGCCGTCATTTCCTGGCACAGCACGACATGCGGGCGCATCACGGACAGGGCACCGGTAATCGCGTGCCAGCCCGCGTCATCACCGGGCCCCGAGCCGGTCCCGCCGAAACCCCCGTACAGCCAGTTGACTGACGCGACCCGCAAGACCCCCTCGCCGGTCGGCACGAGCCCGCGGGCACCCGGCTGGCGGCCCGCGTCATCTGCGGCAGGCACGGGCGTCATCTGCGCTCCCCGTTCACGGCGAGGCTCGCTCCCGGCCGCATCCTGGCCCGCTGCGCGGTTCGGGGTGTCAGGCACTGGCAGCCTCGCCTGGCTTGCGTGCGACACCACAGAAGTGCGGGACGTCGGGCATTTTCGCGAGGCCGGTGATGTCGGGCTGCCAGCGCGGGCACGAGACTACGCCCGGCCCAGGAAGTTCTGGCCCACTCGCTATAGTCGCTCAGAGGTTCCTGTTCCCGGCTCGCGCCGGTAAGTCCCGAGGCGCAAAGCCGGGAATGGCCGGTGCCCTGCTAGCTGCCGCCCCACATCGGTCGCGGAACGGACAGCCGCGCGCCGGCGGCCCATCGCGAGGTCCATGGGAGGCCGAGGGCGGGCGCCGCACAGCGCGGGATCCTGGGCACGCCGCAGAACAGCCCCGAAACTGTGCGTTAAGCGCCCTCAAGGTGTCCTTGCAAGAGGGATCCGGTAACGGTGCCTGCCGACACTACGGCCCGGCCGGCGTTATGTCGCGGCACCAGTCCGGTACGCGCGGGCGGTCATCCGCGGCCGGCGCCGGACAGCGCGGAATCCTGAATCCGGGCCCTGAATGCCCTTTCACAAGGAGGGGGACAGGCCACCGATGATGGTGTCTGTGCTGAACTCCTCGATCCGCACGTCCAGCTCGGCTGCCTCCGCAGACCCCTGGTACCGGGGGCGGGCGAGCTCGGCGCGTACGCTCCGTCAGCCGCTGAGGCAGCTCAACGGTTCGTTTCGCAGCGGGAATGGACAGCGCCGGGGCCAGTGCGGCGGCCGCGGCGTCAAGCTGGCCGTTGCGCAGGCGCGCGGTAGCCAGGTCGATGCGGGCACGTACTTCAAGTGTGTACCTATACGATTCCCCTGGCTGCGGTCCGGCCGCGTACAGATCTGCGGCACGTTCGAGTTCGCTGGCCGCCTCGTCCTCGGCACCGGGAATCTCGATGAGGGCAGAGCCTGCCAGGGAGTGCTGGCTTGCGAGGGAAAGCCTGAACTCCCCGCCGATCTCCAGCAGCTCATCGCTGTATTCGCGTTCACTCGCCTCGCTGGCCTAGGTGATGGCCTCGCGGGCCGCGCCGGCGTCACCGAGCCGCGCCGCTGCCCGGCCGTACTTAAGGTGCAGTTGCGCGGCGGTCGGCCCGTCGGCCAGGTAGCCAAACCCGCTGCCGGCAAGATCCCTGGCCTGCCGGGGCTGGTTGTTCCAGTAGGCGATATCAGTGAATGAGCAGCGCAGCTGTGCCATCAAGGGCCGGCGGTCGATCGCGACGGCGTATGCCCAGGCGCCCCGGGCCAGTTCCCCGGCGGCCTCGCCACTGCCCAGGTCGCTGGCGACGTTCGCCATTAAGCAGTTGAGGCAGCCCAGCAGGAAGTGCAGATCGGTCTGGTCGCGGGGCCATAGCCGCCGGTTGAGCGCGGCATACATGCGGGCGCGGACTCTCCGCATCTCCCGGAACAGGCCGAGCGGCTCGGCCGTCATGTAGTCGCGGGACAGGCGCATGACATCGGAGCGGATCTGCTCCAGGGTGACGTCGCCGATATCGCGCCGCTCGGCGCTCTCGGCGTGCTCACCCCCCTCGTGGGCCGCCATCACCACTCGCGTTCAGCCGCTGAACCGCCTGAGACAGGCCCTCCCGTCCCACGGTACGCGAAGCCGGAAGGAACGGGCACTCCCCCGCCACCCATCTGCCGTGGCGTCCGCGATCTCCGGCGGAGCGCTCGCCACCACTGCGCCGGCGTTGTCCTCCCGCAGCTCAGCGAGACCGCCAGCCCCGGCCGGCCCCGGCCATGACTCGCCTGCGGGCACAGAAGACGGCGGCGCGGGCATCACCGGCCAGGTCATCTCCTACTGGGAGACCTGCGGTCGCGCCGACATCCACCGCCCACTCGTGCAGCCGTGCCTGCCCTGCGCCAGGCGGTGCGGGTGTCCGCTGTGCGAGCAGGTCAGCGCGTGCACCGCGGCACGAGGAACGTCGCCCTGCCCGAAGCCTGTGGTGACTTTGATGGACCTGCCATAGACCTGCGGCCGACCTCGGATGTACCGGGTGGCCTGGCGAGGTCAATGTAGGGAACCGATTTAGATGAGCAGCCGGCTTCGTATCTGAGCACTACATGAGCAGTGGCCGGGCAATCTGAGCAGCCAAGCCGCTGGCCAGCGCCCAGATCCAGCCGCCCGGCGCGTTCAGGCCCGAAGGCTGCGGACGTTCTGCTCAACAGCCCCGGCCAAGCCGGTCCTCGACCCTGCTCAACTACCGCGACGTCCCAGGACAGGGTGCTCATGTAGACCCGGTCCCTACAGTCAAGTGTAGGGGTCGCACACACTTGGCGAATCGGCGAAGCTAGTTGGCGCTGCTTGGCGACTTCGCCGTTAGTTGGCGCCTGCCTGCGCGACCCGGCATTTTCGGCGCGGTTTTCGATTGTTGACCGGCGTCCGGTACCCAGCCGCGCCAGGTTCGACCAGGACCCGTCGACCCCGAATGGGGGTCCATCAGGCCCCTGAGCTGCGTAAAGCCAGGTTCGCCAACTAGCCCGACTTCCGCCACCTAGATCTGATCCCTACA